>CAZXTX010000012.1:0-7137 GCA_964643695.1 uncultured Mariniphaga sp.
TTGTAAATTTACAAAACAGTTTGGACTATTTTGTAAATACAATTCGTATAAAAAGCAGGACATATTTCATTTGAAGATTTAAAAATGTACTTTTGTATTTAATATCATTATTTTAGTCAGATAGGCTGTAAATTAGATGCTTGTATGAAAATAATTCTTTCATATGCACAAAAGCCTGAAAAGGGTTTAAACATTTGCTGTAAATTTTCAGTAAAATCAGTTTATATACTTATTCTCTTACTTTTTTGTATTCTAATCCCCGTTTTATCTCCGGCTACAAATTACTATGTAAGCAACTCAGGTAATGATTCAAATTCCGGAACAAGTGCTGAATTACCATGGAGAACCCTTGAAAAGGTAAACAATTTTTTCAAACTGGAACCCGGCGACCAGATTCTATTTAAAAGAGGCGACCAGTGGAATGGTGAAATTATTGTGAGACAATCAGGGTTAAAGGGGAAACCAATAACATACGGAGCTTATGGCTCAGGTGAAAATCCAAAAATATACGGTTCTGAAACAATAACCGGGTGGACAAAACATGCCGGAAATATATATAAAGCTTCTGTAGTAAAGAATGTCACTCAGCTTTTTGCCGGCAACAAACGATTGCTCATTGCCAGATATCCCAAAACAGGATATTTTAAAATTACAAGGGTTAATAATTCAACAGAATTTACTTCTTCTGAAATTCAGAGTAAGTCATCAGATTTTTATAAAGGTGCAATGCTGGGTGTAAAAAGTTACTTATATCAACTAAATTTTAAAACTGTAACAGGTTCTTCGGGTCAAACCCTGAAGATTAATTCCCGGCCTGAAGGTGAACTGGGAGCAGACAAAGGATTTTTTCTGACAAATAAACCAGAGTTTTTGACAGAACCGGGTGAATGGTGTTATGACTCATCATCAAAAACTCTTTATGCCTGGATGCCTGATGGCAATTCACCCGAAAATTATGAAATCAGAGCTGCTGTTTTAGACAAGGGAATAACAATAGACAATAATAAAAGATTTATTACTGTCAGAGATATTGCTTTTTTACATCATAGCATATCGGGAGTCTATTGTGATAACTCGGAGGATATTATAATTGAAGACAATGAAATTTCCTTTTGTCAAGGATTTGGTATTTATACTAAAAATAACGGTGAGAGATTATTTTTTTCCAATAACAGAATTAATGATGTTTATACAGGAGGAATAAGAATAAATTATGGTGACAATAATAATATTTCAAACAACATTATTAATAAAGTTGGACGGCTGGAGAGTATTGGCAACTTTTATCCGCTAACCGATTCACCCGGTACTGCTATAGCTTCTATGCACGGTAATGCAATAATTGAATATAACAGAATTACCGATTCAGGATATATTGGTATTTATTTTAATAGTGGAAAATGCAGTATTTTTAGAAATTTTATTGATGGTGCATTACAGGAATTAAATGACGGAGGTGCAATTTATTCTTATGGCGGGTATTATGATAAGCCTCAAATTGCAGGTTCTGTTATAAAAGAAAATTTAATTCTTAATGTGTTAGGGAATAGTGATGGCACAAATTCCAAATATAAAATTGCATTTGGAGTATATCTTGACAATAAAATTCATAGTGTAACTATGGATGGTAACCTGATAGCAAATTCATCCGGCGGTTTTAATTTAAACGGGGGAGGAAAAAATATAGTAAAAAACAATACATTATTTGGCTGTCTGGTTGATATTAATTCTGCCGGTCAGGTTGAGCCGAATACAATTACAGGTAATATAATGTATAAGACAAATGGTAATGGAATACTTCCAATTTTACGAGAAACAAATCAGTTGTTTGTTTATGAGTTAGGAAATGCCAATAATAATTTTGACTATAATAACTATTTTACTCCATATAATAAAGAGAAGCTTTTTATTGATTATAAAAATTTTCAGGATTGGCAAAAAGCAGGAAAAGATATTCATTCTACATACAACGATACACCACATATTAAAAATCAAACAGAATATATTTTATATAATGATTCAAAGCAAGTTACTGTTTATAATACGGGAAACAAAGAATATAAGAATATTTTTGGCGAGAAAATCAGTGGTGAATTTAAGCTTGAACCTTTTACATCATTGATTCTTATTGGAGATGATTTTTCAAATTTAAAAGGTAATCCGTTAATCGAAAGTAGCTCATTTAATGTTGTTTCACCAGTAGAAATCGGTCAAAAAATTGGAAAAGTAAACATAAATGAAGCTGAAAGTTATGGAAATATTTTTTTTTCAATTTTAAATGATAAAGACAGTGAATCCGGATTATTTTATATCGACCCTGCTTCAGGTGATATCTATTCAGGTTCATATATTCAGACACCTGATGATCTGTCATACATATTACTTATAAAAGCAGCCGATGAATCAAACACTTTTCTTTCAGATAGTGCCTATTTTACAATCAATATAATTGGCAACAGCATTGCCCCTCCTGCAATAACATCTTTTAAAATTCCGCCGACAGCCTATGATTTATCAGTTCCTGTACTTGAATTAGGAGCTAACGATAACGGGGTAAATTTCTCATATTTTATTTCTGAGAACCCGGTTGCTCCTAAAGCTGATGATGAAGGATGGCTGCATTATGCACCTGAAAGCTATATATTTTCCGGCGAAGGCACTTATACTCTTTACGCATGGGTAAAAGATGATGCAGGAAACATTTCAAATTCTTTCAGCCAAAAGGTAACTATTATACTATCCGATTACTCACCACAGTTTTCAGAATACTTGTTTGAAGAATTAAACGGTAATATTGTATTTGATTCGGCAAATTCAAACGACGGAACACTTTCAGGCACATATACACGCACAGAAGGCGCAAAAGGCAACGGTATAGAATTTAGTGGTTCGGGATACATAAATCTTGGTGAATGTTTTTGTGACAATGTCAGGGATGAGATTACGCTAAGTGTCTGGTTAAAACCGGATTCAAACGGTAACGGCTATCAGGGAATAATTATGCATGGTGGGCCTGATACAGACACATATGCACTTTATATTAATCCGGAAACAAAAACCATTGGATTTAAAACAAACGGAACCATTTATGCATGGATTACCGCTGATAATGCTGATGAACTTTGGGATGGCGGCTGGCATCATCTTGCCGCAGTGTATGACGGTGCAGAAAAAAAAATTTATTTAGATAATAATCCTATAGCTGTTATTTCAGCAACAGGAGCAATTGACTCCGGAATTGAATATAATTTGCTGATAGGAGCAGGAAGAGATAATTCACAGCCGGAGTTGCTATACTCGGGAGTTATGGATGAGGTGAGAATTTATAATTATGCTCTAAGTCCTGATGAAATTGGCGAATTATTTCACTCCGTCAACAGGGAACTTCATAAAATTTTCACTGAAAAATACATTACAATTTGTGAAAGAGATGATTATAACGGATGGACAGATCCGGGAGAATATGAACAGATATTTCACCGATTATCGCCCTTTGCTTCGGGAGCTGACAGTATTGTCATAACGCATCTTTCCGTTAGCTCGGTTGTTATTACCGAAGATATCAATATTTCCGAGGATGATTCTTACAACGGATGGACTGAAGCCGGAACATACAGCCGGATATTGATTTCGTCACAAGGATGCGACAGCACTGTTGTAACAAACTTAACAGTGGGTGAGGAAAAAGTTCATTTAATAGAACTGAGTAAAGGTTGGAATATTTTCTCCTCATACCTGTTTTCTAATGAAAACACTGTGAAAAAGATAATGAATACTCTTAGTAATAATGGCTCTTTGGTGCGTGTTGTTGATGAAAGGGAGAACACTTTTGAAGAGGCTGTCTCCGGTGAGTGGGTTGATAATATTGGCACTGTTCAAAAAGCAAAAGGATATAAGGTATTGACCAACTCATCCGAAACACTTGAAATAAAAGGATGGAAAGTATCTTTGCCACTTGAAACAGAACTCTTTGCAGGCAAGAATTTAGTTTCGTTTCCATATGATTTTGAAATTGATGCAATGCAAATAATTAATCCGCTAATTGAAACCGGTCTTCTTGAAAAAGTTCAGGATGAAAAAGGAAATTCCATCGAATACTGGAATTCAATTGGCTGGATAAACAGTGTAGGAAACTTTAAGCCCGGTAAAGGATATATTTTACACGTTTCTGACAACTGTTTGTTTACTTTTTATGAACATAACAAAAAATCAACATCTGTTTATGTTTCTGATTCAACAACAGAGTTTTTCAAAGTGAGTTTTGAGGGTAACGGATTTGCTCATATGAATATAAATATTCTGGGATTAGCAGAGTCAGGACTTGAACCCGGTGATGAAATTGCCTTATTCGATAATAGTATTTGTACCGGTGCAATAAAACTATCTGAAAATAATTTTATAACCGGAGTAGCAAGTATTCCGGTCTCCTCAGCAGATGATAAGGGTAATCCGGGATTTATTCAGGGAAACAAGGCTGAACTGACAGTATGGAGAAAACAGAAGAATGAAATTCTGAAACCCGAACCTGTTTTGGTACACGGAGATATGATTTTTCAAAAATACTCCAGCACCTTTATCTACTTGAATATTTCTGACTCTGATGCTGAAATGAATATTTATCCCAATCCGGCAAAGGATGTTGTTTATCTTTCTTTTTCAACCATTCCTGCCGAAGGTATCATAATATCCTTTATGGATTCATCGGGGAAAGAGATTTTAAAACGTTATTCTAAATCCAACTCAGAAATCATAAATGTCAGAAAACTTCGTGCAGGTGTGTATTACGTAAAAGTAATGATAGGCAGCAAACCACTTACAAAAAAAGTAATTATAACATAAGTTCACACTAAAATTCAGGCATCACCAAAAACCGATTACGCTGAAGGTTTTTATCCTAAAAGTCAGGAGAATAGTACCTATCGGTTTCAGCAGTTTGCTTAGTTAAAACCAGCAACTTAATCAGTTCCCGGCTTTATTAAGATTGTATTTTTGTCTGCTGATTTACAAACCAATTTTAGAGTGGACTCAATAAAATATTTAATTCTTTTCAGAAGAACAGAATCCCTATCTGTAATTGTAAGATTACTTTTTGTTATTTTATTTCAACTAATCTTTTTAAACGGATTCTCAACTGTTTATTATGTCAGTTCTTCTTCCGGAAAAGACAGTAATTCAGGCACCAGTCAGAATTCCCCGTGGAAAAGTCTTGAAAAAGTCAATAGTTTTACACCAAAAGCAGGTGATCAGATTTTGTTTAAAAGCGGTGATGTGTGGGAAGGAACAATTTCCGTTAAAACATCAGGATCATCAGGAAAGCCGGTTGTGCTTGGTGCTTACGGCACAGGGGACAAACCAAAAATATATGGTTCTGAAATTATAACCGGATGGACTAAATATTCCGGTAATATTTATATGGCTAAAGTTGAAAAGAATGTAAAACAACTTTTTATTGACGGGAATCGTGCCAATATTGCCAGATTTCCTAAAACTGGTTTTTATAAAATTTCAAAAATTAATAATTCAACTGAATTTGTTTCGACAGAAATAAATAATAATTCCCCCGACTTTTATAAGGGTGCTTTAATGGGTATAAAAAGTTACCTATATCAGTTAAATTTTATAACTGTCACTGGTTCATCAGGGCAAACATTGACTTTAAGTTCTTCTTCCAATGGAAATTTAGGTGTAGATAAAGGTTTTTTTCTGATAAATAAGCTTGAATTCTTAACTGAGCCGGGTGAATGGTATTATGATTCAACAAGCAAAATAATTTATGCATGGATGCCGAATGATGATTCAGCAGATAATTATGAAATCCGGGCTTCTGTTTATGATATGGGAATTGATATCGCATCAAACAAAAATTATGTAACTGTTCAAAATCTTGCATTAACACATTTTAATCATGCAGGAGTTTATTCGTATAGCTCCAATGATGTTACAGTCGAAGATTGTGAAATATCTTTTTGTCAGGGGTATGGAATCGTGACAGATTATGTGGGGTACAGATTAAATTATTCAAATAACAAGATTTTTGATGTTTTTTCAGGCGGTATTCATATTAATTATGGTGATAATTATAAGATAGAAGGTAATTATATTGAGAAAATAGGGATTCTTGAAAGTTTGGGTAATATTCCTTCACTTCGTAAATCACCTGGTACTGCAATAACAACTTTTCACGGAAATGCTGTAATACAATATAACAAAATTATTAATGTTGGTTATATCGGCATTTATTTTAATTCGGGAAAAAATTTAATCTATCGAAATTTTATTGATGGTGCATTACAGGAATTAAATGATGGTGGTGCAATTTATTCTTATGGCGGTGATTATAATATATCACAAGTTGATGACTCGGTTATTGAAGAAAATATAATCTTAAATTCGTTTGGAAACAGTGAAGGCACAAATGCAAAATATAATCTGGCATTTGGAATTTATTTTGATAATAAAATAAAAAAAGTAACTGCTCAAAATAATCTTATAGCTAATTCTTCAGGTGGTATAAATTTGAATGGAGGCGGAGAGAATATTATTAAAAATAACATATTTTTTGACTGCATGGTTGATATTAACTCCTCTGGTCAGGAAAAGCCAAACAACATTGAAAACAATATTATGTACAAAATAAACAGATTTGCAATTTTTCCAATGTTGTCTAATACACATCAGCGTTTTATATTTCAGGTCAACAATGCGGATAATAATTTTGAAAATAACTGTTATGTAGTTCCCTGTAAACAGACCAATGTTTTTGTAGGTTATGACAGTTTTACTGCCTGGCAGGCAGCCGGTAAAGATAAAAACAGCAGTTATAACTGTACCCCACTGGCAAAAGATGAAAAAGAAGAGCTTTTTTACAATGATACCAAACAGCCTAAAACATTCAATTTTGGAACAACGGTTTATCGTGATATTTACGGAAAAGAGATTACAGGCAAGCTGACCCTTGAGCCCTTTACTTCCAAAATACTTATTAAAACAACAAAAACGTATAAGGCAAACCAAAGTCCGGTAATTAACAACCAAACTTTTAATATTGAAGCACCGGTTGAAAAAAACTTCCTTATCGGAAAAGTTGATGCCGGTGATCCTGATGCGAATCAAATTCTTACATATTCAATCATTCAG
>CAZXTX010000012.1:7237-14607 GCA_964643695.1 uncultured Mariniphaga sp.
AGTTGATGCCGGTGATCCTGATGCGAATCAAATTCTTACATATTCAATCATTCAGGATAACGGACAAAACCTGTTTACCATAAATCCTTCAACAGGTGAAATAAAAGCCAATTCCCTGATTGAATCTGAGGAAAATAAAGTTTACAGCCTGACAGTGAAAGTTGAAGACAATGATATTAATCCGCTTGGGGCAACTGCAGAAATTACAATTTTTGTTACAGCCATTCCAAAAGAAGTTCAAATTCCTGATAACACACCACCGGTAATTTCAATGTTTAATATTCCTGGCGAATCGGGTTCATTAGCTGTTTCCATTACTTCATTCACTGCAACTGATGATACCGGAGTTACCGGATATTTACTGACTGAAACAGGTAAAACACCATCGTTAAATGATAGAAACTGGTCGGTTCAGCCACCTGATAAATACATATTTTCAGGAGAAGGCACTCAAACACTTTATGCATGGGTGAAAGATGAAGCGGGAAACATTTCAAATCCTGCAAGTAAAAAGGTTACAATTATATTACCCGACTATTCACCTAAATTTTCAGAATATCTGTTTGAGGAAAATTCGGGAAATATTGTGTTTGATTCAAATGGCCCAAACAACGGAACAATTTCAGGTACTTTCAAACGTAAGGAAGGTGCCAGTGGAAACGGCATTGAATTTAACGGTTCGGGATATATAAATTTAGGGGATTGCTTCAGCAATAATATAAGAAACGAAGTTACCCTGAGCGTATGGTTAAAACCGGATTTAAACAGCAGCGGCTATCAAGGAATTATTATGCACGGAGGGCCCGATACAGACATATATGCACTGTATATTTATCCGGAAACAAAAACAATTGGTTTTAAAACAAGCGGAACTTCTTCAGAATGGATTACTGCTGATAATATAGAAGAGTTGTGGGATGGAAACTGGCATCATATCGCGGTGGTATATGACGGCAAGGAAAAAATAATTTTCCTTGATAATAAGCTGATAGCTTCTACTGTAGCAACAGGAGATATTGGGGTAGGAACCGGTTATAATCTTTTGCTGGGAGCAGGAAGGGATGAAACAGGCCCTGAGTTGTTATATTCGGGAGTGATGGATGAAGTAAGGATTTATAATTATGCTCTTAATCCCGGCGAGATTGGTGAATTATTTCATCCCGTTAACAGAAATCTTCACAAAATTAATATCGAGGAGAATATTGTTATTTGTGAAGGCGGAAACTATATGGGCTGGGCAACTTCCGGTATTTATAAACGAACTTTGGAAAGAAAGCTGCAATCGGCATCAGGTGCTGACAGTATTATTACCACATATCTGAGTGTTAATCCTG
Organism: uncultured Mariniphaga sp.; assembly: GCA_964643695.1. GTDB lineage: Bacteria > Bacteroidota > Bacteroidia > Bacteroidales > Prolixibacteraceae > Mariniphaga. The sequence goes on from CAZXTX010000012.1 coordinate 8,572, forward strand.
CTTATATAATTTCAGAAGAAGCATCAATATGCGAAGGCGAAACCTATATTTTCGGTACTAAAACAATTAAGAATGCAGGTGAATATACAGAGGTATTCAAATCAGTAACCGGATGTGATTCCACAGTTATTCTGAGTTTATCAGTCAATCCTAAATTCCATACAACAGAAGAGATAACAATATTTGAAGGAGAGAATTATTCAGGCTGGTCAGAATCGGGTGTCTATGAGCGAAATCTGGTTTCATCAGCGGGATGTGACAGTATTGTTACAACCAGATTATCTGTACTTCAAAATGAGTACACCGAAGAACATATTGCTGTTTGTGAAGGGGACAGCTATAACGGATGGACTTCATCCGGGCGTTATGAACGCATGCTTAAAACAGCCTTGGGAGCTGACAGCGTGGTGGTTACATACCTTGAAGTAATTTCGGTTGTTACTAATATGTTGGAAGCAGCAATATGCGAAGGCGAAACCTATATTTTCGGGACTAAAATAATTAAGAATACAGGTGAATATACAGAGGTATTCAAATCAGTAACCGGATGTGATTCCACAGTTATTCTGAGTTTATCAGTCAATCCTAAATTCCATACAACAGAAGAGATAACAATATTTGAAGGAGAGAATTATTCAGGCTGGTCAGAATCGGGTGTCTATGAGCGAAATCTGGTTTCATCAGCGGGATGTGACAGTATTGTTACAACCAGATTATCTGTACTTCAAAATGAGTACACCGAAGAACATATTGCTGTTTGTGAAGGGGACAGCTATAACGGATGGACTTCATCCGGGCGTTATGAACGCATGCTTAAAACAGCCTTGGGAGCTGACAGCGTGGTGGTTACATACCTTGAAGTAATTTCGGTTGTTACTGATATGTTGGAAGTAACAATATGTGAAGGTGATACTTATCTTTTTGGCACAAAAAAATTAAAAAATGCCGGAAGATATTCAGAAGTATTTAAAACGGTAAACGGTTGTGATTCTATTGTAGAACTAAATTTATCAGTTAATCCTAAATATAAGATAACAGAAAGTATTTCAATTAATGCAGGTGAAAATTATTTAGGATGGACACAATCGGGTATTTATGAACGAAAATTAATATCTTCAACCGGATGTGACAGTATTGTAATGATAAATCTGACAGTAACCAGGCAATTGGAAGAACAAACAATTCAACTCAAGGCCGGATGGAATATTATTTCTTCATATCTGGAGCCATCTGACAAAAAAATGGAGTCGGTAATGTCACAACTCGTTAGTAACGGAACACTTATTAAAGTGCAGGGCGAAAATGACAAAACTTTTGAATATAATGCCGGCAAGGATAAATGGATTAACGATATCGGTTATTTTGAAAAAACACAAGGGTATAAAGTGCATGTAAAAAATAACACCACCCTCACAATCAGAGGCAATAAAACCGTTTTACCATTGAATATACCACTTTCAGAAGGGTGGAATATTATATCATTTCCATCCGAAAAACCCGTGGATGCAATGATAGTTCTTCAGCCTCTGATTTCTGCCGGAATTCTTGAAAAAACTCAGGACGAAGCAGGTATGTCTGTGGAAAATTGGGAAAATATTGGCTGGAATAACACAATAGGAGATTTTATACCCGGAAAAGGATATCTTATAAAAGTAAAGGCCAAAGGAGTTTTAACTGTTACTGAATATTTAACAAAATCAGCACAAAATTTCGAAAAAAGATCCCATTGTGATTTTTTCTGTATCAATTATGAAGGAAACGGAATAGGACATATGAATATCAACCTTGTTAATCTGACTGATTCAGGCTTAAAGGAAGGTGATGAAATTGCCGCTTTCAGTAATGGGATGTGCTTTGGTGCGATAAAACTTACGGGCGATGATATTTTAATGAATGCTGTAAATCTTCCTGCCACCTCTTCTGAAGGAGGTTTGTACAACGGTTTCGCAGAAAACGATTCTATAATTTTAAAATTCTGGAGTTCTGACAAAACAGAAGAGCTGTCTGTGATGTTAAATCTTTTAAACGGGAATCTAAATTACAACAGACGAGCAAGTGTATTTGCCTCTTTGTCAAATATTACCGTAAGTGCAAATGAAATTTCAGACAAATTACCATTTGTGAATGTTTATCCCAATCCGACGGAAGATTTTATTAATATCAGATTTTTATATCCTGAGAGTCCGAATGGGATTATTTCAGTTCTGGATATTTCAGGCCGCCTGTTAAAAACCCAAAAAGTTAATTCTGACATTGAAATTATACAGGTCATGAATTTGCATCCGGGAACATATTTTCTGAAAATTCCCTTACATTCCGGCTTTATGATTCATAAATTTATTAAGAAATAGCGATTCGGATATTCCCAAAAAAAAGTGCCGATGATTATTCGCCGGCACTTTTTTGTATATACAATTCGTAAAATACTTTCTCTTGAAAACTCTGCTTCAAAACCCTTTCCTATACCAGTTATACATCTTCTCAACTCCTTCTTCAATCTCAATTTTATGATGCCATCCTAAAGAATGCAACTTTGAAACATCAGTGAGTTTACGCATTGTTCCGTCAGGTTTGGAGGTGTTAAAAATGAGATTTCCGTTAAATCTGACAATTTCTTTAACCAAAATAGCCAAATCCCCAATACTTATCTCTTTTCCGGTACCAATATTAATATGGGTATTACGAACTTCTAAAATGTTATCTTCAACAACATCACTAAAATTTGTATTTTCCATTATGAAAACACAGGCATCGGCCAGCTCTTCACTCCACAGAAATTCACGCAAAGGTTTACCGCTTCCCCATATTTCGACCGAAACTCCATTTTGATTCTCCTTTTGAACCTCCACACCATATTTTTTCAGAGTGGCTACCAGAATTTCTTTGGACGATGAACCATCAAAACCATCAACAGGCCTGAGGTTAAAATCAGCTTTTACGGCATCCCAGTTGTTTTCCTCTATACATTTTCCAAGATATATTTTCCTTATAAGTGCAGGCAGTACATGTGATTTTTCCAAATCAAAATTGTCATTTGGCCCGTAAAGATTTGTAGGCATAACCGACAAAAAATTTGTGCCGTACTGAAGATTGTAACTTTCACACATTTTAATACCTGCAATTTTTGCGATTGCATAAGGTTCATTGGTATATTCAAGCGGCCCGGTAAGCAGACTGTCTTCAGGCATTGGCTGCGGAGCTTCCTTAGGATAAATACAGGTACTTCCCAAAAAAAGCAGCTTTTTCACATTATGCTTATATGCATTATGTATAACATTATTCTGAATCATCAGATTTTCATAAATAAACTGCCCCCGATATGTATTATTTGCAATAATCCCGCCCACTTTTGCAGCTGCTAAAAAAACATATTCTGGTTTTTCTTTTGCAAAAAAAGAATCAACATCATCAGGATTCATCAGATCCAGTTCATTTAAAACTTTTCCTGTCAGATTAGTATAACCTTTAGTTATCAAATTATTCCAAATTGCCGAACCAACCAGTCCTTTGTGTCCGGCAACATATATTTTAGAATTTTTATCCATCTTTTTATTCAAAGTAATTTAAAGTCCGGTATCCGCCCTGCTGCAGATATGCTTCTTTTTTCATCAGAGTAATGTCTGACTGAATCATATCTGAAACCAGGCCTTTTAAATCATATTTAGGTTTCCATCCCAGGTTTTCACGTGCTTTTGTTGAGTCACCAATCAGAAGTTCTACTTCTGTAGGACGAAAATATTGAGGATCTACCGCAATAATCGGATCAATACCAGATATTAAATATCTGTTTTTCAAAATTCTTTTCTGAAAAGATTCAAGATATTGTTCGCCCACTTTTTCTGAAAAAACTTTTTCGTCAATTGCTGTTAAATAACCTTTTTCATCTGCATCTGCACCTATAAAAGTAATTTCAAGCCCGAGTTCTTCTCCCGTCATTTTAACAAAGTCCCGGATAGATGTGGTTATACCTGTGGCAATTACATAATCATCGGGTTTGTCCTGCTGCAAAATAAGATACATTGCTTTAATATAATCCTTTGCATGCCCCCAGTCGCGGCTTGCAGAAAGATTTCCCATATAAACCGTATCTTTCATACCCAGCACAATGCGTGCGATTGCACGGGTAATTTTACGGGTAACAAAAGTTTCGCCCCTTATCGGCGACTCATGATTAAATAAAATTCCGTTTGAAGCATGAAGTCCGTATGCCTCACGGTAGTTTATAGTAATCCAGTAAGCATACAATTTTGCCACACCATAAGGTGAACGCGGATAAAACGGGGTTTTTTCAGATTGGGGAACTTCCTGAACCAATCCGTAAAGTTCAGATGTTGATGCCTGATAGATTCGTGTTTTCTGAATAAGTCCGAGCAGCCGGACTGCTTCCAAAATACGAAGTGTACCTATTCCGTCAGCATTTGCGGTATATTCAGGTGTTTCAAAACTAACCTTAACATGACTCATTGCTGCCAGATTGTATATTTCATCAGGTTGTACTTCCTGAATTATTCGTGTCAGATTCAAACTGTCTGTCATATCACCGTAATGCAGAATAAGATTTCTGTCTTTTACATGGGGGCCCTGATAAATATGATCAATTCTTTCTGTATTAAACATTGATGCACGACGCTTAATCCCATGAACCATATATCCCTTTTTTATAAGATATTCAGCCAAATAAGCACCGTCTTGTCCTGTAATTCCAGTTATTAATGCAACTTTTTTTGTCATAATATCAACTTCTTAATTAATGTTTAAATTTATATTTCATGTTTTATTACCTCTTGATTATTAGTTCATAAATTTTTTCCCATTCCGGAATTCCCAGAATATTTCTGTCATCAATATATAAATCAGCATAAATTTTCCGGCTGTAAGTGTTGTCAAACTCTTCTCCGTCAAAATTGTTGTTTACGGCATGAAAGTACAACCCTTTGTCTTCACAAAAATTAATTGCTTCTTCAAGCTCTTTTCCTGAACGGTAAGTCCAAAGAATTAATTTATGGCCTTTCTCCTGAATAAGTTTTAGTGTTTTAATGGCATAAGGAATTTCTTTTCCGATTTTTGGATATTTATGCTCAACTATTGTTCCGTCAAAATCTACTGCTATAATCATTTAAAAGTTTTGTATTTAATAATTTCAAACTGATAATTTACGCTTTAATCAAATATTAGCCAAATAAACCGGATTTTCAAAATTTATATTCCAGCATGAGTTTTTATTAAAATCATAGTTTGAAAAGAGATGGTCTGGTTTGTTAAAATTGTACAGTAAACAGTTGTGGAAGGTTCATACTTATTGTTATCAATATTATGCCATCCCAATATCTGCGGGATTTTTTGTCCTTTCAGCATTTCTGTGTTAAACTTTCTGTCAATGGCAAGATATATTAAATTTTTATTTTCATCGGCTGCTTCAAAAGTAATCGGGTTGTTTTGTTTTACAATAATTTTTGAATGAAAATGAAAAGGAAGTTCAATAAAGTAGAACTCCTTTTTTTCACATTTAACGGTGTCTTTAATTAAAACAAGGTTTTTTGATACATCACAGGTTATTTCCCTGAAATGAGTAACACCAAGATTATTATATCCGTTATGGCAGGCTTCAACCCTGCTGATATTTTTTTTGGAATCTGATTTAATCAGCTTAATTTCAAAAGGGTTGTCTTTTTTATTTATAATGAATCCTTCGCTCTGATTCTTTAAATTTATTCTTATAGTGTTATGTGAAAGAGTTCCGTTAAAATATTCTTTCCACATTCCGCCTTTATGATTCAGTTCTGAATCGGGATTTATTAAAAAGGGAATTTGATCAATAAAAAGAGAAACAGAAAGAGCATCGTTTTGGTATAATTTGTTTTCTGAAATTGTATTAAATTTCAGAAATATCTCTTTTTTATCTGAAAAGGAACTAAAGCTGTATGGCTGTGCCTTTAAATCAGTTATTCCAGTAGTACTCTGGGACTTTTTTTCAGATTTGATATTTAGTTTTGCCATTTTATGAGATGAATAAAATTTTACTGAAAAATTTTCATT
>CAZXTX010000012.1:14707-21033 GCA_964643695.1 uncultured Mariniphaga sp.
TTACATGCCCGTTTCATATTTTTTGATTTATTAAGGCTATCTGCCTGGCTTTTCTTGATATAATGTCTTTATACTCATTATTTTTCAGGCTTTTACTATCAGTAAAATTATAATGAGAGTTCATTGAAACAAATTCAGGTACAATCTTCATCAAATATTCAACAAGCTCTTCCCTCTCCAATTCATCAATGTTAACCAATAAATCTGTTATCTCATTTGCAATCTGGAGATCATATCTTATAATTTTTGCAATTAATATTTTTTCGTTATGAGTTGGCTGAAGTTCTTCTCTGTCGCCAATCAGTTCTTCATACAACTTCTCTCCTGGTCTGAGTCCGGTAACTTCAATTTTTATATCCTTTTCCGGAACATATCCCGATAATACAATCATCTTTTTTGCCAGATCATATATCTTAACAGGTTCACCCATATCAAAAACAAAAATTTCGCCTCCTTTACCCATTGTGCCGGCTTCAAGAACCAACTGACAAGCTTCGGGAATAGTCATAAAAAACCGTGTGATTTTCTTGTGTGTAATTGTAACCGGCCCGCCATCCTCAATCTGTTTTTTAAACAATGGCACAACCGAACCATTAGAGCCCAAAACATTTCCAAATCTGGTAATTATAAATTTTGTTGAAATTTTTTCAGACTGTACGAGTGATTGAATATACATTTCACTTATACGTTTGGTTGCACCCATAACATTGGTTGGATTAACTGCCTTGTCAGTTGAAATAAAAACAAATTTTTCCACATTAAAATCAATTGAAAGGTCAGCAAGTATTTTGGTGCCGCCAATATTAACCTTTATAGCTTCGCTTGGAAATTCCTCCATCAGCGGAACATGTTTATATGCGGCTGCATTAAAAACTATGGTTGGTGAATATTTGGTAAATACTCTTCTGAGTTTAACGGCATTGGTTACATCACCAACAATAACAATAAAATCATTATGACTTTTTTTCCTTAAAATTTCCTGCTGCAGATTGTACAGGTCAGATTCTGCCTTGTCATATAAAATAACCCGCTTTACCCTGAAATCTATCAGCTGGCGTACTATTTCGGAACCGATTGAGCCGGCAGCCCCGGTAACTAAAACAACTGATTCCTTTAATCCGGCTTCAATTTTATTTCTGTCGAGCTGAATTGAACTCCTGCCCAACAAATCTTCAATACTTATTGCCCGAATCGAATTAATCTGAAGTTCGCCGTTAATCCATTTCTTTACCGGTGGTACCTCTTTTACTGTTAAATTGAAACTAAGACACTCATCTGTTATTTCCTGCTTGCGTTTTTTGGTAATTTTTGCATCATCAATTGCTAAAATTATTTCACTCACTTCATGTTCCTTTACTATTTTCTCAAAGGCTGTTTTGGGTGAATAAATTGGTGCACCTGAAATATATTTTCCGTTAAGTGCAGGATTATCATCGATAAATCCAATCACTTTATTTTTAAGAGAGGTGTCAACTAAAAGGGTCTGCAAAGTGATTTTACCTTTCCATCCGGCACCATATATCATTATTTTCTTTGAATTCTTATAGTCAATAAACCAGTCTTGAAAAAACATTTTTGCAAGTATTCTGACCATAACAAGAAAAGTTGATATGAGCAGACTGTTTATAATTATAACTGAATACGGAATTATAATCCATTCGCCCACATTTGTTTTTCTGCCTGTAAAAGTAATGAGGGCAATTGTAATTCCGGCTAATACAGATGCTGTAAAAATACGGGTTGCATCTTCTATTGTACTGTGCCTTAACACTCCTGCATATGATTTGGTTTTGAAAAAATAAAAAGCATGTACCGGTATTATTATAAACAGATGCCAAACAGATATAAAAGCCACTACTTCAGTTAAATTGAAATTAAACCTGAGCAGATAGGCTGTGAACCAGGATAAGCTGACAATAAATAAATCCAGAGTCAGAACAAACCATCTGGGCAAAAACTTCTTTGTGAAATAATTAAAAATATATTCCATAATTTAATCTCTTTAAATTAAAAATCAGAACTTATAAAATTCTTCGCATAAGTGCGAATGAAAAATTGAAGAACTGTAAATACATAATTGTTTAAAAAACAATATCAATTAAAATCTGACATTAAAGTTTCTATACATAACCTATACTTTTTAATTTAATAGGGTTTGATATAATAAAATATTCAATTTATTTTTTTTGAATATCCCTGAATACTTTAAGCCTTAATAATAAATAAATTGCAGTGATGCAAAATAAGATCATAACAAAAGTTACAATACCCATTTTGTTTTCAGCAATCAACATAATTGTAAGAACATTCAGTATTAGCTGGGCAATGCTGTAACCAACAGCCACTAATACATGGGGATAACTTAATTCATTACTTAAAAACTGATATAGATGAGTACGGTGTGCTTCAAAAATATTTTTTCGCTGAAACAAGCGGATTATAATAGTTATAACTGCGTCAATTCCATAAACTGAAAAAAACAGAATATATTCCGGCCTGTCTGTTTTAACAATTAAAGAAAGCATAAGCCAGGCTAATAAAAATGCCATACTTATACTGCCGGCATCGCCGGCAAATGTTTTAGCAACTTTTCTTGCATTGAAAAAAGCAAAAATCAAAACTGAAATAACTAAGAATATAATAAGTTCCTGTGATGCAAAGTCTATTGTTTTATTAAGCCATGCAAAAGTTATAAGAGATGTTAGTGCATAAAATGCAGTAATTCCATTTATTCCGTCCATAAAATTGAAAGCATTCATCCACCCCGTAACAAGTAAAAAAGCCAGCGCAACTATAAACCACTGATAATCCAACAATCCTGTTTGCCATAATAAAACTGCCACAGCCAAAACATGAACAAATATTCTTGGTATGGCAGACAATGTCTTAAAATCATCAATAAAACTAACGGTTGTCAAAAGCAGCAGCGATATTAAAATCCACGGGGAAGGAAAACCATGCATAAGGAACCACAGAAGAGCTGCAACCGGAAATATGATTCCGCCTCCCAATATGGTTATATATGAATGTGAACTGCGGCTGTTAGGTTTGTCAACTATGTTAAAATAGCGGGCAATCCTGAAGTAACAGACCATAACAGTTAATAATATCAAAAAGGAAAAAATATACACAAACATAAATTCTAATTAAATGATTTTACTGTTTTTCTGATTCCGTCATCAGCTCTTACAGGAAGCTTTTCAATATGAATTGCGCTTTTAATCTTTTGATTGGAAACAACATAATTCTCGGTTAGTTTTTTTAATCTTTCAGAATTAAGAGGGATATGGGCAAAATCACCGATTTTAGCAATCAGCGTTATCAGCTTTTTATTGATTTTCAATATTCGTGTCTTGTTCCCAATTGATTCTGAAATTATTTCAATCAGTTGATTTGTGGAAACTGACTCGTCATCAGCTATATGATAAGTTCCGGATGGTAAATTGCCCGTTAAAATTTCGTCAATTATAAAAATAAGATTATCAATACTTAAGAATGAACGTTTGTTTTCAAAACTGCCAAGAGGCCACGGTATTTTTTTCCTTACCACATTATACAGAAGATTCAGATTCCCTTTGTTACCTGGCCCGTGAATCATTGCCGGACGAAGAATATATACCTTTTTTATTTCGGGAAGTTTAAAATCCCTGATAAATTGTTCAGCCGCAAATTTTGACATACCATATTGGGTTTTGGGATCAGGAATTGCATCTTCAGTTAACTGCTCCTCTGAAACCTCATCGGCAACTGCTTTTACAGAGCTGAAAAATATAAAACTATTGGCGGTTGAATTAATGTAATATCTGAAAATTTGTTGTGTCAGCCCCAAATTTATATTGAAATAAGTTTTACTGTCGGCTGAGTTTTTGGTATCATGAGCTTTGCCTGCCAGATGTATAACCGCATCAATCTTCTTTTTATTTAATTTCTTAAAAGATTTCCAATGGTAAAATTCATCATAATAATGATTTTCAGGTTCAAAAACATCAACTGCTATAAGATGATGTTCCGTATTTGTTTTTATAGCTTTTGACAAATTTGTTCCTACAAATCCAAAAGCACCGGTAATAAGAATATTCATACTGTTAAAATCGTTTATTATTATGATATGTTTTTTGCTGTTGTCTGTATTTAATATCAGCGTTCATATCCGTCAGAATTTTTAAAATGAAAATCGTCAATTTTCCTAAGGTATCTGTATTTGATTCTGGTTAAAAGAGAATGAAGTTCAATTCTCTTCTGAGAAAATAAAGGCAGATATTTACCTGAATTATCATTTTGCCTGAGTAAAAAATCAAGTATATCGGAAACCGGAACAAACCAGCCTTCTTTTTTTCCAATATATTCAATCATTTCCCTGAACCCGTTATCAACTTTTCCGTAGGGAGTATAATACCCCAGATGAGTATAAAGAATACAAGTACCACCCTCGGCCTCAAGCCTGTCAATACTTTTTTTGTTTACTATATGATTAAATACCCATTGATTTGGTGAAAAGGTGGAAGCAAACCAATAGTTTGCATATTCATCGAATCTTTTTTCCCTGTAAGGCATATCCGGAACAACCTTTATTGTATTAATATTATCAATCTCAAAATTTCTTGCATACTTTATATGCTTTTTGTGCAAATCGCCCCAAAAAAATTCTGATGAAGGAACATCACCATAAAAGGTATCATATTTTGAATAAAGCTTTTTTACAATAAGATTAAGCGGAAAGGTAAATCTTTTACTGCCGCTGTAAACATTATCCTTATTGTATGAATGATTGATATGAAGCTGCGGATAAAATCCCAGCTTTTCATTAAAAAAATCAAGCCCTTCAATAATCTCGTCTCTTTTATAATCACCACTGCCCGCATTATGCAAACCTATTTCAAAGCCCTGATCTAAAATCTTTCTTATAAAAGCCAAATATTCAGGATTTTGCAGGCTGTCACCTTTTGATTCCGTAATATCTCTTGGCGGATAAACCCATACTGTTTTTGTTGTTTTTAAACCGTTTTGATAAAGAATATCATATATTTTGCTTATCCCTTTAAGAAATGCATCGTCGGTATCGTCAATTATTGTAAAAGCAAATTTTTTATCATTCGGGAAAGAATAATTTTTCATTTTTGATATTGTCATTTATCATTTTAAAAAATATTTGTTGAACTTTTCTCTTATCCCCCTGTAAACCTGAGCATTATTAACACTCCAGTTATCATTGCCTTCAATAATAAATATTCCCTCATCTGTTACGGCAACATCCCAGCCTACTGAATGAAAACCATAAAAAAGTATATGTGCCCTTTTTACATAATCAACTATTTCAGCCCAGTGGGCTAATTTTATACCTTGAAATTCAATTTTGCTGTTTGGGTGACAAGCTGTTTTAGTTCCATTATTGGCATTATAAAACCCCCATTTTTCCAATGTGCCGTTTTCAATATCAATTCCTACTGAAATACCGCCGGATGTCCAATTATCAACTATATTATTGTTTACACCTAACCTTAAAAAAGCAAAAAGCACATCAATATTGTTATCTTTTTTAACAGTAACAATTCGGGCTGTATTTATTGAATGAGAATGAAAAACGGCAAATTCTTCAGCCTGATTGCTTATTCTTTCTTGTATTATCCATTGCTTTTGTCCAAAAATTGACATCAGTTCCTTAATATCACTTAATTGACCATTTATAAAAATTTCTTTGTTATGAATAATTAGTTTAAAAATATCATGAGATAATCCTCCTCCATAAAAAATATTCTTTTTACAAAAAACATCAATATTATAATTGATAATATTTTCTATTGAAATAAATTGTTTTTGATTTATCAGATAAAACTTTTGATTGTCAATTATTCCGATATTTTGTGGGGTATTTATACCTATAGTTCTGCAAAATCCCTCAAAAATAAATTTGTCACGTAATAGACAAAAATAATTAAAAGGGCTATACTTATTTTTAAACGGAAACTGATTTTTTTCAGTTCGCTGATGAATGAAAGTTAAAAATGGCACATAGTTGTCAAAATCGGTTTTGTCTTTTCTGTCAAACCCGTATAAGAAATAATTTTTATTTATTTCACCTGTTTTAAATATATACAACAATTGTTCAAACAGAATAATCCTCTTTTTCTTTAATATACACTCGGGATAATAAGAATTACAATTTACATATAGCCTGTAATTATTAAGAAGCACAATAGGAAAAATAAATCTGCCAACAAATTTTCCTCCATAGAAAATTGTACTGTCAAGTAATTTTAATCCGAAAAAATTAAAATTTGCTATCTTTTTTTTATAAAAATTTATATTCATGACGGATATAAAATTTT
>CAZXTX010000013.1:0-20852 GCA_964643695.1 uncultured Mariniphaga sp.
ACGACCTGTGTGACGAAAACGGAATTTTAGTGTGGCAGGATTTCATGTTTGCCTGCGCCATGTTTCCAAACGATGAACATTTTCTTGAAAGCATAAAACATGAGGCAACCGACAATGTAAAACGGCTGCGGAACCATCCTTCCGTTGCACTCTGGTGTGGCAATAACGAAATTCTTACAGCATGGAATACCTGGGGATGGAAGGGATTAGCCGAAAGACAGGGTGCCGATGTTTCCGAAAAAGTGTGGAAAGCTTATGAAGATATTTTCCATGAAACATTACCAAAAGTAGTGGAAGAACATGATCCCCAGCGAAGCTACTGGAGTTCGAGTCCGTCGTCGGGAACAGGAATTCAGGCCGACCTGATAAACGGTGACGAACATTACTGGGGTGTTTGGTGGGGAAAAGAACCATTTGAAAACTATGCAACACATCTTGCCCGTTTCATGAGCGAATATGGGTTTCAGTCGTTCCCCGAATTTTCGACAGTAAAAAAATATGCCGAACCCGAAGATTATGATATCTATTCCGAAGTAATGAAATCACACCAGCGTTCATCCATAGGTAATGCCACCATTGAGTATTATATGCTCCAGAAATATAAAAAACCAAAGGATTTTCCCTCGTTTCTGTATGTAAGTCATGTGCTGCAGGCAGAAGGAATCAGGCTTGCACTCGAAGGTCACCGCCGTGCCATGCCTTTCACAATGGGAAGCCTCTACTGGCAGCTTAACGATGTGTGGCCGGTGGCATCATGGAGTTCAACCGATTATTACCAAAAGTGGAAAGCACTGCAATATTTCGTAAAAAAAGGATTTGACCAGATTCTGGTCAGCCCTTACGAGGATGACAAGAAATTTAAGGTTGGAATTGTAAACGACCGTCTTGAAAAAGTAAACGGACAACTCATTTTGAAACTTATGGATTTTGAAGGAAGGGTTTTATGGGAAAAGGCTTCATTAGTGGAGCTCCCGCCAAACTCAAGCCGTAACTATTTTGATGAAAACATAGATGAGTTTCTGGATAAAAAAGATGTTCACAATCTGCTGTTTTTTGCAGAACTGATTGAAAATAACAAACCGGTTTCAAAAAACATATTCTTTTTCAAACCTTTTAAGGAGCTTAAAATTCCGGTTCCTGAAATAGAATATATTATTACATCTGCCGAACAGGGGTACGATATTGAAATAAAAACAGACAAACTTGCAAAAAATGTTTATCTGCAGATTGAAGACGAACCCGGTTTTTTCTCCGACAACTATTTTGATATGCTCCCCGGAGAAAAGGTTACGGTAAGGCTAAAAACAAAAATTACCGAAGAAAAACTAAGTGAAGTTTTTTCAATACGAACTCTGGAAGATGCTTTTTGAAAATACCGTACAACCTAAAAGCACTATTTTTCAGATTGAAGCAATGATTCTGCTATTTCAGCCTCTTCATACCACTTTTCGCCATATTTTCTGATCAGCGGCTCTTTCAAAAACCTGAAAAGTGAAATTTTTTGTGATGCTCCGCAAGCACGTCCGGGTTCGCAAATAGTGAGTTGCTGATAGTTTACCGCATCAAACTTTTTATATTCGGCAATCCGTATCGGAAACAGGTGGCATGAAAGCGGTTTTCGGAACTCTGTTTTTCCTTCAAAATATGCCTTTTCGATACTGCATTTCAATATTCCGTTTTCATCGTAAAAAGAGTAAACACACTGTCTGTTTCCCACAAGAGGTGTTACCAGATCGTCATCATCGTCAGTAAGTGAAAATCCCTGTTTTTCTATTTCCCGCAAATGATTTTGGGGCAGGTACCCTTTATAGGCATGATATTCCCGTTCAATAATTTCAGCCTCTTCCTCTGTTAGCGGGGCACCTGAATCACCTTCGATACAGCAGGCACCTTTGCATTTCAGCAAATCACAAACAAAGTATTCCTCAAAAACTGACCGGCTGACTATTGTTCGCCCTATTTCAATCATTTCTTCTTTAATTGCTGACTATAAAACTATTACAAACCTGAAATAAGATTCCTGCCTGTCATTTCTGCCGGCACTTCAAGTCCCATAACATTTAAAAGAGTTGGCGCCACATCAGCGAGAATACCGTTTTCGAGCTTAACATCTGTTTTATCGTTGCTTACAAAAACGCATGGTACTGGATTCAGTGAATGAGCGGTATTTGCAGAGCCGTCTTCATTAAGTGCATTGTCAGCATTACCGTGGTCGGCAATAATCAGAACATCATAACCGCCTTTAAGTGCGGCTTCCACAACCTGTCTGGCACATTCGTCAACTGCCACAACAGCCTTGTAAATGGCATCATAAACGCCGGTGTGGCCAACCATATCCCCGTTTGCAAAATTCAGACAGATAAAATCTGCCTCTCTGTTGAGCAGTTTTGGAACAATAGCATCTTTAATTTCAGGGGCAGACATTTCAGGTTTAAGATCATAAGTGGGAACTCTTGGCGACTGAATCAGGATTCGTTCCTCACCTTCAAATGGTTCTTCGCGTCCGCCGCTGAAAAAGAAAGTAACATGTGCATACTTCTCTGTTTCCGCAATTCTGATTTGCCTCAGTCCATCACCGGCAACCACTTCACCCATTGTACGGGTTACGTTATCTTTATCAAAAATTACATTTATATTTTTAAAATCAGATTTGTAATTTGTCATGGTGTACCATTCCAGATTCATTGTCTGCATGCCATATTCAGGAAGGTTCTGCTGGGTAAAGGCGATGGTTGTCTGCCGCAGGCGGTCAGTGCGGAAGTTGTAGCATATTACCACATCTCCCTCTTCAATTTTTGTCAGCGGATTGCCTTCATTATCAACAATGACAACAGGCTTTAAAAATTCATCGGTAACGCCGTTGTCATACGACTTCTGCACAGCCTCAAGAATATCGGTTGCTTTTTCTCCCTTGCCCTGAGTATATAAATCATAAGCTAATTTCAGCCTGTCGTAATTTTTATCACGATCCATTCCGTAATACCTGCCAATTACCGAAGCAAAACGCGCATTGGTGTTTTTAAGTGCTTCAAGATCATTTTTTATAAATCCGTATCCAGAACGAGGGTCGGTATCACGGCCGTCGGTCAGCCCGTGAATGAAAATGTCCTCCAATCCCATATCGGTGGCTATCTGACTGAGTGCAACCATATGCGAACTTAGTGCATGCACACCGCCGGGGCCAATCAGGCCAATCAGGTGAATCTTCTTTTTGTTTTCCTTTGCGTAAGTATATGCCTTTACAATCTGAGGGTTTTCCCACATCGACCTGTCTTTAATAGCACGGGTGATTTTCACCATGTCCTGATAAAGCACACGACCGGCTCCGATGTTAAGGTGTCCTACTTCGGAGTTACCCATTTGTCCGTCCGGCAATCCTACATTTTCACCTGATGCAAGAAGCTGTGAATGCGGATATTTTTTAAGAAGCGAATCCATAAACGGAGTGGGTGCCTGTGAAACTATGTCACCTTTTGAACCGTTTCCTATTCCCCATCCATCTAAAATTACGAGTATTGTTTTTTGAACCTGAGCCATTGTATTTGTTTTTAATATTTTAAATTTTTATATGATTAAAATTGTTTATTTTCAAAGGTATCATATGCCTGCCTTCCTGTTTGACGACAGACAAAGCAGGCAGGCAACTCGCATGATTTTAATCACGCTTTTGGATGTAAATATTTTACATGCTTGTTTCATACAGACAAAAGTATCTTTTTTTTAATCAATTTATTAAAAACAAATTAAGGTGTGAAAATGATTTAACAAATTGTTACAGAGTGTAAATTTTAACAAAGTTTTTTGTCAGGGAAACGTTTTTAACCGTATGTACTTAAAAAAAAAAGCTGTCTTTTTTGACAGCTTTTCAGATAAATATCTTTCTATTAATAGAATTTCATTCTTTGATCATTAATTTTTGCTTTTTCACGATGAACAGAATAAGCTTGTGAAACAGCGCGGTAAGTTTGGCTCTGTGCCAGCCTCTGCCTTTCATCTTCAATATCGTCAGCCTCATCCTCATCTGCAGAAATTACCTTTACAACAAAAACTCCGTTGTTTCCGGTTACCGGATTGGAAACCTGTCCGGCATCAAGTGAAGTGGCAGTTCCTATTACTTTGGGCTCCATACCCGCTCCGGCAATCTGTACTGACGAAAAATTGATGTTTTCGGCTTGTTTTACAGTTGTTCCAAGTCTTGAAGCAACAGTTTCCATATCCTTGCTTTCAGCAAGTTCTTTTTTTGCTTTTTCCACAAGATACTGACCTTTCTTTTCTTTAAGAACAGCCAGTCTGATACGCTCCTTTACACTTTCAAAACTCTGAATTCCTTCTTCGGTTGCAGCAACAAGGGTTGCAATGACAAAATTGTCACCAAAATCAAAAATTGTTGATCCCTGCTGGTCTGTAATAACTGTTCCTGTTTTTGCTTCGTAAGCTGCTCTTACAAGTGAACGCGAATTTTCAAGTGAACCAACCTGACGGTCATTCTCTCTTAAAGTTGCCGACTGCTTTTTCAGTTCCTGTTCGGTTACAGCAGCATCAAAATCTTTTTTAGTGAAATTTTTGCCTGCAAACTCACTTGCTTTTGAATATACATTCTGATATGTCTGTGTACTGGGTGCAACGTTCCTTATTAAATATGCAACCTGTACCTGTTTTGAAAGTTTACTCCGTCCTGTGGTTTGAACAATATGAATACCAAACTGCGAATTAACTATGGTAACTTCATTTACCTTATTATTAAATGCAGCTTCTTCAAAAGGTTTCACCATCATTCCGCGTCCGAACCATCCCAGGTCGCCTCCCTGCAAAGCAGAACCCTGATCTTCGGAATATTCCATTGCCAGACTGGCAAAATTGCTTCCTTTTTCAATTGCTGTTTTCAAACTGTCGGCAAGCAGCTGATTCATCAGCATCTCCTCTTGTGAATTTACCGAAAGCAGAATATGTCTTGCCTCCACGGAATCGGGGAGCATTTCTATTGCATTAAGTTTGGCCAGTCTGTATGAATTATCTTCAAAATAGGGCCCTAACAATGAATTAACCTCTGCACCGGTTTCAAAAATCCAGTCTGCAATATCTTCTGACAAATCTTCTTTCTTAAACCATGAGGCATCAAAACCGACATCTGAATTGGAATTTACAAACGAAACATTATCGGTTGCCGATGCAAAATCGGAAATAATGCTGTTAATCCACTCTTCAGTTGCTGAAAAATCATTGGCAGAAGGCTCGGTTGTATATGTTATATATTCAATCGAACGTGTTCTTTCCTGTTTATAATTCTCCTTGTTTTTATTGTAATAATCTCTTAAATCTTTATCTGTTACAACAACCTGACTATCGGCAACCGTATTGTAATTCAACATTATATAATCAAAATCAACCTTTTTGTTGCGGCCTTTCACACTATTTTCAGCTTCCTGCATTGTTGTGAATAAACCTTTTCCCACCAGATTGTTATATTTACTCTGAATTTTTTCATCAATAATCTGATTTTCGATATAGAGCCAGTACTGACGCTGTTCAGGTGCCACTCCTGTTTCAAGGTTTTTCAGAAACTGAACCACAGCTCCCCTGTCAACCTGCCCTGTATTGGGATTTCTGAAAAGCTGCTGTACTATAGGATGCAGATTGTTTCCCTGCAGCATATCAAAAAGTTCATCGTCGCTTACACTGACTCCGAGTTTTTCATAAACTCCGTTCATTACAATGTCGCGCACCATGGTTTGCCAGGTCTGTTCACGCACCTGTGTCCACATATTTTCATCCAGCTGGCTTTGCTGGGTATTCATTCTGTAGATATCTCCCAATTTTTCAACTTCCTGCTGAAACTGGGGATACTGAACAGATTCTCCGTTAATTTCACCAACTTTCATGCGGTTACCCTGAAACATAGAGCTTCCTCCGCTAAGCATGTCACCAAGAATAAATGCCGCAAGTGAAAGGCCGATAACAACTGCCACCAGCACTCCTGCCTTTGTTCTTATTGTTTGTAATGTTGCCATTGATTTACAGTATTTTTATGTAATTTTTTATTTGTTTTTTCGGGGTACGAAGATAGTAATTTTCAAAAGAATCCATAAAGTTTTATTCTTTTTTGAAATGCAGTTAAGGAAAAACTGTTATTTGTTAATTGGTAAACTTAAGAGGCTGCCTTAAACTATTTGGCTGAGAATTAATTTCGGTATCATTATTATTGGAATCAGGTAAATTTGTTCCGGGAGAATCCACCTCAATATAAATGGTACCTTTTGGATTTTTTATTCTCCAGTTTTGAAGTGCCTGATCCGATTGAAAGCCGATTCCTGTAATAATCTGATTTTCGCGTATAATTCTCACAAATTCTTCAGTAAATATTTTCTCCTCCTTTTCAAGCCATATCAGATGTTCTGTTTTAAGCGTATCTCCCACTGCATTGGTTGCCACCACATTATTTTTTGCCTCCCATTTGTCTTCATTTTCAAACTGCTTTGCATAATCGGCTGTAATACTGGAAATAATGTTATGTTTATTATCATATCTGATCAGTTCAATTCCCTGCGGAAACTCAATATATGGTTTTCCGTCATTTTCAAAGCGAAGTAATTTAGGTGCTTTTATTGAAAATCTCACTTCACCGCTGTCAGTAAACATGGTTTTATAATTGTATGCTTCCACTACCGGCAGATTTTCGGGAGAACTGAATGCCCTTATTTTTTCAATATTATTTTCACAGCCCAAGAAAAGAATTGCAGCCCCTGCAAAAAGAGCTGCAATTTTTAAATATCTGTATATTATGTAATCTTTAAAATCTGATTCTGGTATTTTCATTAATCCATCCCTCTACTTTGTAGGTTTGTCCTTCCTGCAGGCTGCGGAAAAATGCCTCTTCCTTACTTGGGAAGTATTTGCGAAAATCTCCTGCTTTCTTAGCTGCATCAACCGAGCAGTCGGGATTTGAACGTGCCCGTTCAAAATAATCAACAGCGACCCAGAATACAGTGGATTTTTCAAAACTATCTGCCCCGAATGTACGGCTGGCGGCAACATAAATATCGCCAATCAGCATCAGAGCCTCACAGTAATTGGGTTTTATTTCAAGAGCTTTTCTGGCATATGTTCTTGATTCCTGCAGGGCATGATCCTTGGCATATACAAACAATGCATATTCATAATAATATTTAGCCAGCATTTCCTGATTGGTTTCCTGCTCCATTGCCTGGATATAATAATTTTTGGCTCTTTCGGAATCATTTCTTTTCAAATAACGACGGGCCATATTAAATGCTGCTTCAGCAGATGGTTCCAGTTCATAGAGTCTTTCAGTTGCATCTGAAAATAACGGTGTTTCATCACACCTTGCACTTCCAAGCCTGCGGAGCATAGTTTTAATAAAGTCTATATCGTCTTTTTTACTTTCGTACTGCGGAGTAAATATATTTACGAGTGCTTCACAATCAGCTGCTCCCGAAGTTCCGAAAATTTCTTCAACTGCTGCCGAAATGTTTTTAATATCTTCCTGTAAAGCTTCTTCAGTGGCATCTTCAGCTTTTTGATTCAGATATGAAGTAACAGCATCGTAATTTGTTACCACAGTTTCCTTTGGTAAATCACCGAGTTTAAAAAGTGACCTCGATGTTTGCATCAGCAGCAGGAGTACCGCCAGTTCCGATTCACTTTCCCTTTCTTTAACCGATTCACTAATCCAGTCATAAGCACTTGTTAGAGCTTCCTTTAACTCACCGTTTTCCGGATTGCGTTCAGCTTCCATTTTATATTTTAGCCATGTTGTTGCTTTCCTGCCCAAAACATAGCCTTTTTCGCCAAAATACCTGATTCTTTTGTCGTAAAGTCTCATAAGGTCATCAACAAGCCGTGCTTTTTCTTCCGGAGTTGCTGCTTTATCAATGAGTTTTTCGTACATGTTTACACCATGAATATACAGGTTCAAAGTCGATTTTGGATATTTGTTGTAAATATTCCGCCAATGAGGCATTGCCGACTCAATATTATCCTGTTTGTAGAATTCATTGTAGAGTGACAATTCATTCATAAAATCACGGTCCTGTGCGCGAATTAACTCTTCTGCCGATTTCAGGACAACATCTCCTGATTCTGCCTCTTCAACCTCATCTCCCGGCAATATTCCGTCAAATGCAAAATCAAAAACGTCACCGGCTTTATCGGAAATGTCCAGCCTCTGTGTTTCATTAATAAAAGTGAATCTGATCCATTTAGTCTTGTCACTTCCTTCCAGTTCATATTTGCCGTCAAAACCGGTAAACATTGTACCACCGCGCTGTACTTCAACAGTTACACCGGCAGCAGGTTTACCTTCGCGATAAACAGTACCTTTAAAAATTTTCTGGGCCTGCAAATTTGTGACGGCAGCTAAAACCAGGAAAACAAAAATGAATGATATTCGAGAAAAAGATTTCATAGTTCTATATTTTATTTATTTAATCAAATCTTCGTTTAATAAACCACAAGTCATATAAATTTACACTAAAATTTAATTTTGCATAATTTTCAACAACCAGGTTGTTATCTTTTGTTCCTCTTCTTCCAAATTCGGCCGAAACATTTAAGGAAGAATTGGAACGATAAACCGGCAATCCAACTCCAAAACTTATGCCAAAATCATTAATCTGCTGACTACCAAAGATGAGATAAGTTCTTTCATATTTCAAACCTGCCCTGTATGCAACCCTGTTGAAATAACTTCGGATTGAATATTTATCAGGAATCAGCTCGGCACCGAGTGCAAATTTATCCAAATCGGTCAAAATCTCACTCGTTCTGCCGGGTAATTTTACATTTGACCAGGCCTGACGGTAGTAATCTGCATTTATTTCAAGTGAATTTTCTTTAACATATGAGATTCCGATACCGTATGTAAGCGGAAATTCAATGTTTCCCTTTTTTTCTTCCACAAAAGGTTTAATTGTATCAAGATCACTCACCTGACTACTGCTTCCAACCTGAATTGAAATATACTTTGTAGTTAGATCAGAGTAAAAATTGGTAAAAACAGGTTTATTTTCGAGTACGGCACCCAATATAATTTTTTGTTCTTTTTTCAGGGGAAGAGTAGCCTGTAAACCAAATCCGAAATTAAAATCCCGTATTCTCAGCATTTCATTTCGTGAGTTGTTATAATAATCAGATGCATCTAAAAAATTTGTAACAGCCCACTTGTTGAGGGTTCCAAACATGTAATTTATATTTGCGCCTACCGAAATATTTTTTAACGGTACAACTGCCAGCCCCAGATAAGCTTTTGAAAGCGACCCTTCACCACTATAGTTGTACTGAATATTACCGGCATTTTCCAGTTTGTCATTTACTTCCACATTATATCCCATATCGGAATAAGGCATTAACCCCAGTGAAGTTGCCACACGCCTGGATATTCTGAAATTCATTGCGAAATAATTAAAGTTGACATCGTTGGCATTCATGCTTGTCAAATCATTGCTGTAATTTGCAAATTTCCCCCTCAATCCGAACTCGAACATAAAACCAAGAGAATCAACTGCCGTGTAGGATGCAGGATTTGCAAAATTTATCTGCTGGCCGTTGCGGCTGCCCAAAGTTGCACCTCCCATGGCCGATACACGGCCAAAACTATATGGCTGCAAATCACCAATTCCAAACCGTGAATACGGTGAACTGGTATTGTTATTAAATTGTGCAAATAACAAAAACGGTACGATTAGCAATCCGGCCAATAAAAATACTCTTCTAATTACACCCATTATATTTTAAAATACGGTTTAAACCGATGGCTATTAAATTGAAATGTACAAAGAAATAATTTTTTAATTTCTTATCAAAAAAAATAGCATCTCCACCTGTTATAATTACGATTAAATTTGTATAAATTTCCTTAAATGCATTTATTGTCCTTTCAACTTCAAAAACAACACCTTGCATAACACCTGCAAGAATTGCCTCTTCGGTTGTTTGCCCGACAAGTTTATCAATATTTTTCTTACTGACCAAAGGTAAACGTCCGGTAAACCTGTTTAGTGCCTTAAACCTCATTTCTATTCCCGGAGAGATATTTCCGCCGATGTAATGCCCGTTTTCGTCAATAAGATCATAAGTTATGGCTGTTCCGGCATCAACAACAAGAACATTTTTTTTCGGATACAGATAATTTGCACCCACCGCAGCCGCTATTCTGTCGTTACCAAGAGTATCTTTCGTTTTATAGCAATTTTTTACAGGCAGCGGCGTGTCTGCATTTAATTCAACAAAAACTCTGAAATTCCGGGTTAAATACTCTTTCAAGTCAGGCGAATAATCCTTTACTGCAGAAACAATTACACTGTCAACTCCTGAAAGTCCCATTAAAAACTCACCGATATCAGACGGCTGAAGTTCACCTGACACTGTTTCAGTTTTAACTTCCTGCTTGTCAAAAACCGAAATTTTTGTAAATGTATTTCCGATATCGATAATCAGATTCATTATTAATCAATAATTCTCTGACTGATATTAAGAGCTCTGGCCGAATGAGTAAGTGCACCTATAGAAATATAATCCACCCCCGTGGAAGCAACTTTTTTGATTCGCTTCAAAGTCATATCGCCGGATGCTTCAATTTTTGCGCGTTTGTTGATCAGTTGAACAGCTTCCCTCATCATTTTTATCTTCATATTATCGAGCATGATGATATCCACATCGGCATCAAGGGCCTCCTGAACCTCTTCCAGATTAGTTGTTTCAACCTCAATTTTTATACTTTTGGGTATTTGTGATCTTATGGCATCCACGGCACTTTTTATACTTCCGGCAACCTGAATGTGATTATTTTTAATCATCACCATGTCATAAAGCCCGAAACGGTGATTGTGGGCTCCTCCCATTCTTACCGCATACTTATCTAAAAATCGGTATCCGGGAAGAGTTTTCCGGGTATCAAGAATTTCAACATTTTGGCCTTCGGCAGCCTTGATGAATTTGCTCGTATAAGTTGCAACTCCTGACATCCGCTGAAGAAAATTAAGAGCTTTACGTTCACCGGTGAGCAATGCCCTGAAATTTCCTTTAAATTCAACAATTACGTCTCCGGGTTCGACCAAGCTGCCATCAGGTATTTTTACATCCCATTCAATGTTTTCGTCAAATTTCCTGAATACCATTTCGGCAACAGGCAACCCTGCAATAATTCCCTTATCCCTGGCAATAAAAATTGCCGTTTTGGTGGTTCCTGCCGGAACAAGATTATTTGTGGTAATATCACCATCACCAATATCTTCCGCATAGGCCATTTCAAATAATATTTCGGCCGACTTAAGTGTTTTTTGATCCATAATTTTTATTTCTTATAACCGGTTCAAATTTAATTTCTCTATTTTTTTGCTGAACAATATGCAACTCAAATTCGGTTTTTTCTTCAGGAAAGTCAGTTCTGATGTGTCCTCCCCTGCTCTCGTTCCGTATCAATGCAGCCTTTGCAATTAAATTGCAGACTATTATTCTATTTTTTGTTTTTATCAAATCATAATCGCTGTCAACCGTGCTGTATTTCTCTTCAAGCTCTGAAAATTTACCAGCCGCTTCCGAAAGTCCTTCACTATTCCGGACAATTCCCAGATTATTCATCAGCTGTCCGGCAATAATATTTTTGTCTTTATTTGAAACATGGCTGTTTCCGGCTTCCGGTGAAACAGGTTTAACTTTGGGCAGTTCACTGTCGGACCAAGTTATTTTTGCACTGTTCAGTGCCGCACGTTTACCAAACACCAGGCACTCAAGCAGCGAATTGCTGGCCAGCCTGTTTGCACCCGACACACCTGTTGATGCAGCCTCGCCGCAGGCAAACAATCCCTTTATATTGGTTTCGGCGTTCAGGTCGGTTTTAATTCCGCCAAGCGTATAATGTGCTGCCGGCGAAACGGGTATCAGGTCTTTTGCCAGATCAAGTCCGTAAAATTTCAGATTCAGCGATATATTCTTAAATCTTGAATTTATCTTTTCAGGATCAAGATGTTTCAGCGACAGATAAACACAGTTGCTGCCGGTTTCCTGAATCTGCCTGTAAATATTGTATGACACCACATCGCGTGGAGCCAGTTCGGCAAGCGGATGTGCATCCCTCATAAACCTGTATCCGTTTTTATTGAGCAGCCGGGCGCCTTCCCCGCGTACTGCCTCACTGATCAGAAATGCATCTTCTCCCGGAATACAAAGCGCCGACGGGTGAAACTGAATAAATTCAATATCTGAAATCTGTGCGCCAGCTTCCCACGCCATTGCAATACCGTCGCCGGTTGCAGTTTCAGGGTTTGTGGTACGGCTGTATAACCGTGAAAAACCACCGGTTGCAAGGATAACGGCCTTTGTTCTGAAAATTATATTTTCGCCGGTTTTTAAATTAACGGCATGAACTCCTGTAATCTGTCCGTCAACAACCAGCAGCTTTATGCCGGCAATGTATTCGTATGCAAAAATTCCTTTTTGCCCCATCACCTTAGTCTGTATAAAATTGGTGAGCTTTCTGCCGGTTGCATCACCACCTGCATGCAAAATTCTTCGTTTGCTGTGAGCTCCTTCCAGTCCCGGTACAGGCTTTCCGTTATTGCCGTCAAACTGCATACCCATTTCAATAAGTTCAAGAACGCAGTCACGTCCCTCATTAACAAGAATACGCACGGCATCTTCATTACAAATACCCCTTCCTGCCTTCAGAGTATCCTCCATATGAAGCTCAGGTGAATCATCATCTGAAATTGCAGCGGCAATACCTCCCTGTGCAAAATATGAATTACTTACATCAAATGTTGATTTTGTGATAAGAGCAACCTTTCCAAATGCAGAAGCATGAAATGCAGAAGTTAAACCTGCAAGGCCACTTCCCACAACAACCGTTTCATATTCAAATATTTGCATGGATTAATTTCAGATAAACGCGACCAAAGTTACTATTTCTTTTAGTAAATTTGATTTTGGCTTATTTTTTTTCAGATTAAGAAACAGTTTGTTAATGGAAATACAACCTGATACTGATTATTTTAGTTACATGTCAGATATTTTATGGTCTCACAATAAAAAAATATACGGCAAGAACAGTTTTTACCATTCGGATTTAGTTTTTGCTAAACATAATCCATTATTCTGCCGGCAATCTGCAGCAATGATATTTCGGCAAGTTTTGTCTGAAATTTTACTGCAATAAGCCGTTCCTCGGCATCAAGAAGACTTTTCTGCACTTCGCGAAGCTCAATACCGGCCAACACACCAAGACGGTAGCGTTCCATTGCAATTTCAAGATTTTCGCGGGCAACCTCAAGATTTTCTTCTTCAAGATTTACCAGCCTCAGGTTATTTTCGTAGGCATAAAATACTGTAAGAAGTTCAGCTTTTATATTCTGTTCTATTTCCTGCAAACGGTACATTCGGTTTTCAACCTCGATAAAAGCATTTGCTCTTTCGCGCTTTTTGTTAAAACCATCAAAAATGCTCATTCCGAGGGTAATACCATAATTCATTGTAAGGTTTTGCTGATTACTGAGTGCCAGTTCACCATAATCACTGATGGTTCCGGTTCCGTATCCGCGGTAATTATACTGATAGCCGGAATTAAAACTTAGATAGGGATATGCACGCGATTCAATAATTTTATAATCAAGTTCTGAAATAATCTGATTTTTTTGTGCTATCTGAAGACTCGTATTCAGACTAAGAGTGTTATCCAGTAAAACATTGTAATCCAAAGCTGAATTTATTGCAATTGTACTGTCGGGAACAGCAATAATTTCATCCAGTTTTTCGAGTGCCATCAGTTTTTTCAGCCGCATTGCCGACTCCATAATAACTTCATTCTGCCTTGAAAGTCTGGAGCTGTCGGCATTCAGATAAACAATTGACTGTAAAAGTTCAAGTTTTGAAGAAGCTCCCAGCAGGTATCGCTCCTCATCAATCCGAACTCTTTCGCGTGACAGTTCAACGGCATATTTCATATTCCGCTGAAAGTTCATCTGTTGTATATAATAATAATATTCAGATACAATCTGCGACACCAAATTTTCCATTGCCATCTGGGAATTAAGTTCTCCCATCTGTTTAAGCTCGTGCAGTTTTTGCCATGTAGTTTGCACATTAAACCCGTTAAAAAGTGTAAGGTCGAGATTTACAGCACCCGAACCGGTGGTGTTGTGAACTCCCGAAGACCTGTTCTGTGAACCGTCATTCATATTCTGAATGGTAGTGTTAACATTTCCTCCAAACCGGTTTGTTGTTGAAACTGTGGGTAAAAAGCCTGCATTTCCGCGTGTCAGGTTATTTCCGGCAATCACTTCCTGATTGCGAACAACTTTTACCGAAAAGTTTTGTTCCAGCCCTGTGGCAACGCATTTCGCCAGATCATAAGTTTCCTGTGAAACTGAATTAAACGACAAAAGAGCCAGTATCAGTGCGGGCAATAAAAACTTAAATCCTTTATTATTCTTCAATCTCATTTTTTGCAATTAAATCGTTACTTGTACTTTTTATTTCACTTGAAATTAAAAGGTAAATACCGGGAACAACATAAAGTGTCAGAAAAGTTGAAATTACAAGTCCGCCCACAACCGCAATACCCATTGCCACCCTGCTCTGTGCACCTTCACCAAGCCCCATTGCCAGCGGCAGAATACCCAGAACTGTTGAAAGGCTGGTCATCAGGATAGGGCGAAAACGTGCTGCCGAAGCATATTTTACGGCTTCCAGCTTATTCATTCCCGCATTTTTACGCTGATTGGCAAATTCCACAATCAGAATTCCGTTTTTCGACACCAGTCCGATAAGCATAATTATACCAATCTGACTGAAAATATTCATTGTAACATTGAAATACCACATAAAAATAAGTGCTCCGGTAAGTGCCAGCGGAACGGTCATCATCACAATAATCGGATCTTTAAAACTTTCAAACTGTGCCGATAATACCAGAAAAATAAGCACAATTGCCAATAAAAATGCAAACATAAGGCTCGATGAGCTTTCCATAAAATCTTTCGAGTCCCCGTCCAAAGCTGTCCGGAAAGAATCATCCAGAACTTTGGCTGCAATTTTATCCATCTCTTCAATTCCCTCACTGATTGTATATCCTTCCGCCAGATTTGAAGACACGGTTGCCGAAACAAAACGGTTATACCTGTAAAGCTGTGGTGGTGCGGTGGTTTCCTTAAGTGTAACAAAATTGTCCATCTGAATCATCTCTCCTTTATCGTTACGCACATAGAGCGATTTCAGGTCCAAAGGTTTGTTCCTGTCCTGACGTGGCAGTTCACCAAGAATCTCATACTGTTTTCCGTTCATTATAAAATATCCGAAACGCTGTCCGCTAAGTGCGAGTTGAAGTGTCTGACCTATATTTTGTGTTGATACTCCCAACAGATTTGCCTTGTCGCGGTTAATTTCAATCTGCAGTTCAGGTTTTGTAAATCTCAGGTTTACATCGGGCTGAACAAAAATCGGGTTTTGGCTCACTTCAGCCATAAACTCCGGCAAAATTTCACGAAGTCTGTCGATTGTAGGTGCCTGCAGAACATACTGAATCGGCTGTCTGGCTCTTCTGCCCCCGAATGTTGACTGCTGAATAAGACTGGCCCTCGCCTTTGTCATTTTTCTGAGTTCAGATGAAAGTTCATTTGCAATTTCCTGCTGCGAACGTTCGCGCTCTTTCGGATTAACCAGTACTGACCTTACAAATGCAAACGAACCACGCACCATAGTGGTTATTTTATCGGCTTCGGGCACCATGTCTTCAACAAGCCTGCCCACATCCTCAACATAATCAAGTGTGTACTCGTAGGTTGCGCCTTCAGGCGGGGTAATACTGATATTAAACTGTGAACGGTCTTCAAGCGGTGCCATTTCTGCTGGAATAACCTGCCACAGATAAACAATCAAAAATGCTGAAACAACAATTATTATCAGCGATACATATTTTCGTTTAAGAAATTTTTCGAGGGATTTTCTGTAAACTTCATTAAGCCTTACAAAATATTTTTCCGACCAGTTGTAAAAACGGCTTCGTTTTTTTCTTACTTTCAGTAGTTTTGTGGAAATCATAGGAGTAAAAGTAAGTGCCACAAAAGCAGAAATTATAACAGCTCCGGCAATAACTATACTGAATTCACGAAACAGCCTTCCGGTCATTCCCTCAAGGAAAACGATGGGAATAAATACAGCCACCAGCGTAATTGTTGTTGCCACAATTGCAAAAAATATCTCTTCGGCACCTTCAAGACCGGCTTTCATGGGTGACATTCCCTTTTCAATCTTCACATAAATATTTTCCATCATAATGATGGCATCGTCAACCACAAGTCCGATTGAAAGAACAATTGCCAGCAGGGTAAGCACATTTATCGTAAATCCGGCCAAATACATTATAAAAAATGACCCCACCAATGAAATTGGAATTGCCAGAATCGGGATAAAGGTTGTTCTAAAGTCACGCAAAAACAGGAAGATAATAAGTACAACGAGGAAAAATGCCATATATATTGTGGTCATAACCTCACTGATAGATGATCTGATATAGTCGGTATTGTCAAATCCTATTTCAATTTTCACATCATCGGGAAGGTCTTTTTTTATGAATTCAAGCCGCTCTAAAACTTCGTCAACAATATCGATATGATTTGCTCCCGGCTGGGGAATAATTACGGTTGACACCATGGGAATATTGTTCATTTTCATTATTCCCTTCAGGTCTCTCGGACTAAGTTCAGCCCTGCCGATATCACGAACCCTGATAACCTGATTTCCATCCTGCTTCAGAATTACATTGTTGAATTCCTCGGGTGTGGTCATCAGTCCGAGGGTTCTGATGGTAAGTTCTGTTGTATTTCCTTCAACACTCCCTGCCGGAAGTTCGACATTTTCACGCAGAATGGCATTCCGCACATCGAGAGGCGTCATTTGGTAACCTGCAAGTTTGGCAGGCTCAAGCCAGATGCGCATCGCATATCTTTTTTCGCCCCAGATTCCAACCGAGCTTACACCTGATATGGTTTGCAGCTGCTCTTTGAATGTAAGCTCTGCAATTTCAGTAAGTTCAAGCAAAGAACGTTTGGGGCTTCCCACTGCAATATTAAGAATAGGGCTTGCATCGGCATCGGCCTTTGTAACTGTTGGCGGGTCGCAGTCGCGCGGCAAAAACCGCTGAGCCTGCGAAACTTTGTCGCGCACATCATTTGCTGCCGTTTCAAGGTCAACCGACAACTCAAACTCAACAGTTATACGGCTGGATCCCTGGCTGCTGCTGCTGGTAAGCGAGCGAATTCCGGGGATACCGTTAATATTCTGTTCCAGTGGCTCCGTTATCTGCGATTCAATTACATCCGAATTTGCTCCCGGATAAGATGTCGAAACCGAAATAATAGGCGGGTCCACACTCGGGAACTCCCTGACGCCAAGGAAAGTAATTCCGATTCCCCCGAAAAGTAAAATCACCAGAGAGAATACGGTTGCCAGTACCGGCCTTTTTATGCTAATTGATGAAAGACTCATGTTATTCAACTACAGTTTGCTGGTTTGTAACTAATGTGTCGAGCTTTACGGAAATACCTTCCCTGAGCTGTAATATTGCAGAAGTAAGAAGTGTGTCTCCAAAATTCAGGCCTTCACGAATCTGAATATGTGATTCTGTCCGCAATCCAATTTTTACCTTAACCTCTTTTGCTTTTCCGTTTTCGTATATAAAAACCTTTTCACCTTCCATTTCGGCAATAAGTGCCTCGGTTGGTATTGCAACGGTATTTTCAATTTCCGAAAGACGTGCCCTGACGCTTGCATACCTTCCGGGTTTCAGCTCTTCGCCCGAGTTTGGATAAAGTGCACGAACCCCTATTGTAAGCGTGTTTATCTCAACCTTCGGGTCAATGGCATAAACATGAGCCGAAAAAGGATTCGTAAATCCATCAACAATAAAAGTGATTGGAAATCCGGGTTTTATATCTCCCGCATACCGTTCGGGAATTGAAAACTGAATTTTCAGCGGACGGGTTTTCACCAGTCTCACTATTTTTGTCTGAGTGGTGGCATAAGCTCCTTCGGATATCATCCTCAGCCCCACTATGCCATCAAACGGGGCGCGAAGCTCAGTTTCGGCAATACGTGCCTCTATCAGCATTATATCGGCTTCAATCGACTGCAATTCGGTTGCCACCTGATCGTAGCTTTCGCGGCTGATTGCATCACGGTCCAACAACTGCCGCTGCCTGAACTCACGTTCCTGCACAAGTTTTTGCTGCGCCTGAAGCTTTAAAAGCTGTGCCTGCAGCGGCTTGTCATTGATTTTGGCCATCAGCTCACCCTTTTTTACACTGCGCCCCTCTTCAAAAAATATTCCCACCACTTTTCCGGCAGTTTCAAAAGCAAGGTCAACCTCCTCATCGGGCAGCAATGTTCCGGTGCTGTATATAAGTTCATTCATATGTGTGGGAACAAGCACATATCCGCTTGCCTGCAAAGCCTGAGCACCCATGGACCTCATTCCGGGCATGGGACCGTCATCCGGCTTGCCAAACATCGATTTAATCTTAGGATAAAACACAATTCCTGCCAATAACAGGGTAAGCACAACAGATATGGAAATCCTGAATAAACTCTTTTTTGCCACGTTCTAAATTTTTTATATGAATAAAAAAGCTGTCAATATTTTTTTCACAAGTAGATTTGACTGCAGAATTTGCAAAAGGTTAAATCAGAGAAGCGTCAAATTTATAAAAATTAAAGCAGCTAAATTATTTTATTTTCAACATCATTTAACATCTCTTCCAAAATATAATATGCAGTTTCCACATTCGGCACATACGGAAACGTTAATGTAAGCCTGTTGTTAAGTTCGCGCATACGTCCCTTTTTATTGCCTTTCTGAACATACTGCACAATTTTTACAAATACGGATGAACGGTAAAAGTGTGATTCCTGATTCGCCACAAAATAACAAATCATTTTTTCCTCTTTCAGAATAATTTTTTCAATTCCCAGTTCCATGGCTTTCCATCTGAGCCGGACAATTTCAAGAAGTTCACGTGTTTCGGGCGGTATAATGCCAAATCTGTCTTTCAATCCGTTTTTGAACTGCTCCAGCTGCTTTTCATTTTCAATATTATCCAGTTCACGGTAGAGAAGCATTCTTTCCGCACTTCCCGGAATATATTCCTGCGGAAAAAGCAGTTCCATATCGGTATCCACATTGCAGTCATAAGTAAATCTTATGTTAACTTCCTTCTGAGTATCCTCTTTGTCATCCTGTTCAAATATTTCCCTGAAATCTTCCTGTCTCAGTTCCTGAACAGCTTCATTCAGTATGCGGTGATAAGTTTCAAACCCGATATCGGCAATAAAGCCGCTCTGCTCTGCACCAAGCAGGTTTCCCGCCCCGCGGATGTCAAGGTCCTGCATAGCAATATTGAAACCGCTTCCAAGATCGGAAAACTCCTCAATTGCCCTGAGTCTGCGGCGTGCTTCAGGGTTAATTGTTGTTAGCGGCGGGGTAATCAGATAACAAAATGCTCTTTTATTGGAACGCCCCACCCTCCCGCGCAGCTGATGCAGATCGCTAAGGCCGTAATTTTCGGCATGATTGATAATTATCGTGTTTGCATTTGGAATGTCCAGCCCGGATTCAATAATTGTGGTTGCTATCAGCATATCAAATTCGCCATTTATGAAACCCAGCATCACCTTTTCGAGCTTTGCGCCCTCCATCTGTCCGTGTCCGACAGCAGTTGACACTTCCGGCACAATCTGCTTCAGGATCTTTTCAACTTCATAAATATTCTGCACCCTGTTGTGAATAAAAAAGACCTGTCCGTTGCGTGCCACTTCATACAGAATTGCTTCGCGAATCAGTTGCTCGTTAAAACCGTGAACTTCGGTAATTATAGGATAGCGGTTTGGCGGCGGTGTCTGAATTATCGACAAATCGCGGGCACCCATCAGCGAAAACTGCAAAGTGCGCGGAATCGGAGTGGCAGTGAGGGTGAGTGTATCCACATTCACTTTCATCTTTTTCAGCTTTTCCTTTACCGAAACCCCGAACTTCTGCTCCTCGTCAATAATGAGCAGGCCAAGGTCTTTAAACTGCACATCCTTACTTACTAGGCGGTGTGTCCCGATTAAAATATCCACTTTTCCTGCTGCAAGGTCTTCCAGAATTCTTTTTATTTCTGCCGATGTTTTAAACCTGCTGATATATTTTATTTTAACCGGATAACCGTTCAAACGTTCTGAAAATGTTTTGAAATGCTGAAGCGCAAGTATGGTTGTTGGCACCAGAACAGCCACCTGCTTACTGTCTGAAACAGCTTTAAATGCCGCCCTTATTGCAACTTCGGTTTTTCCAAAACCAACATCGCCACACACCAGCCTGTCCATCGGAACCGGTTTTTCCATATCGGCTTTAACTGCATCGGTAGCTTTGCTCTGGTCGGGTGTATCTTCATAAATAAACGAAGCCTCTAACTCATTCTGCAAATATGTATCAGTAGAAAATGCAAATCCTTCCTCAGAAATGCGTTCGGCATAAAGCGCAATCAGCTCTTTTGCAATATCCTTTACTCTTGCCTTGGTACGGCTTTTCAATTTTTGCCAGGCTCCGGTGCCAAGTTTGTTAAGTGCAGGCTCGATGCCATCTTTTCCCTTATATTTTGAAATGCGGTGCAATGAATGAATATTTACCAGCAGTGAGTCATTATTTTTGTAAACCAGACGGATTGTTTCCTGCATTTTCCCGTTAATTTCGGTATGCACCAGTCCGGCAAATTTGCCAATTCCGTGGTCGATGTGCACCACATAATCGCCCGGATGCAGCATATTCAACTCTTTGAGTGTGATTGCCGCACGCATGTCTTTTCTTGTTC
>CAZXTX010000014.1:0-20840 GCA_964643695.1 uncultured Mariniphaga sp.
ATTGTTTGAAATATGATTACGAATTAAATCATTCCGATGGAGATTCTCATCCCAATACACTTGCCAATCAGACTATAGGACCTCATTTTGCAGAGTTTGTAGTAAATGTTTTTAATTCGAAATAAAAATGATTTAAATGTTGTTTACCTTTTGTTATTATTTTTTCTAAAATAGATTGATTCTAATTGACTGCTTAATTTTGGATTTAAATATGAAAATTGATTATTCTTTAAATATTGAAGGATTAAGAAAAAAGCTTGAACAATTTTGGCATTTTTCAGGTAAGAAAATTTTGGATATAGATAATAATTACGACCAAAATAAGGGCTCACCTGTCTATACTGTAAAAGGAAAATATACAACCAGAGGATGGACAGAATGGACTCAGGGATTTGAATTTGGTTCTTCTCTTTTGCAATTTGATATTACCGGAGACAAAGAATTTCTCAAAATTGGCAGAAAAGGTACAATCGATAAAATGGCTTATCATGTAGGACATTAT
Source organism: uncultured Mariniphaga sp. (assembly GCA_964643695.1). Taxonomy (GTDB): domain Bacteria; phylum Bacteroidota; class Bacteroidia; order Bacteroidales; family Prolixibacteraceae; genus Mariniphaga. Next base: position 503 of record CAZXTX010000014.1, read on the forward strand.
GGAGTTCATGATCATGGATTTAATAATGTTAGTACTTATGGAAATCTTTTGAGACTGATGAAGGAAGGTAAAGTTGAGTATAATGAATGGGAGCAAAATTTTTATATGCTGGCTTTGAAATTATCCGGTTCTGTGCAGGCCAGACGTTGGACGAATATTAATGACGGAGGTTATATCTATTCGTTTAACGGGCCACATTCACTTTTTGTGGATACAATTCGCACAATTCGTTCTTTAACGGTGGCATATGAACTTGGATTTTATATTAATGATGAAAATGACCGGAAAATAAGTTTGTTGGAACGTGCAATTGATCATGCTTATGCAACTGCCCGGTATTCTGTATATTATGGTGAAGGCAGGGATGATTATGATGAGTGCGGTCGTACCGCACACGAAAGTATTTTCAATATTAATGATGGAAATTACAGATGCCCCAATTCTCAACAGGGTTTTAGTGGTTTTACCACATGGATGCGCGGATTGGCCTGGGCTATGACAGGCTTTTCGGAACAACTTGAATATGTGGAAACACTTGAAAATGTGGTTTTTGAAAAATGGGGTGGAAAAGACAGTGTTAAGAATGTTTTTTTAAACGCAGCAAAGGCTGTGTGTGATTTTTATATTGATAATACACCTGTTGATGGAATTCCATACTGGGATTCAGGAGCACCTGGATTAAATAAAATGGGAAACTATCTTGAACAAATATCTGATCCGTATAATGACTATGAACCAATTGACAGTTCTGCTGCAGCTATAGGGGCACAAGGATTGTTGAGGCTTGGCCGCTTTTTGAAAAATAATGGCGATAAGGATGGCGACAGGTATTGGCAAGCCGGTCTTACGGTGATGGGAAATTTATTGGATGAACCATATTTGTCAGTATCTGATAATCATCAGGGATTGATTTTACATTCAGTTTATCACAGACCCAATGGGTGGGATTATATTCCGGAAGGTTTCTCAATTCCAAATGGTGAGTCCAGTATGTGGGGGGATTATCATGCACGTGAAGCTGCCCTTCTTTTGTATAAAATGTTAAATAATGAACCATATTATACTTTTTTTGCATCAGTAAAATAATTTTATGAATAAAGAAATTGACAGACTTTGCATTCACACAATAACAACCAAACCCTGGAGTATTGAAGAGGCTGCAGAAAATTATCTTGCTTCAGGTGTGAAAGGTATAACAGTATGGCGAGACTCTCTAAACGGTCGTAATCCGGTTAAGATTGGTGAGAAACTTCATAAAGATGGGATTAAGGTTGTTTCTCTTTGCAGAGGTGGTTTTTTCCCTTCTGCATCATCAAAAATCAGAAAAATGAATATTGATGAAAACTATAAGGCTCTGGATGAGGCAGCTGCAATTGGAGCACCACATGTTGTACTTGTTTGTGGTGCTGATCCTGAACAGTCATTGGAGTTATCTAGAGCCCAAATCAGGGAAGGTATAGAAAAAATAATACCCAGAGCCGAGGAATTGGGTGTAAAGCTGGCTATTGAGCCGCTTCATCCTATGTATGCAGATACCCGTTCTGCGATAAATACACTTGCACAGGCCAATGATATGGCTGAGCAGATTAACTCGCCGGTTGTAGGTGTTGCAATAGATGTTTATCATTTATGGTGGGACCCGGAATTGAAAAATGAAATTTTGAGATGTGGTAAAAATGGGAACATTATGGCTTTTCATATATGTGACTGGAAATTTCCTGTTGAAGATATTCTTAATGACAGGGGATTGATGGGAGAAGGATGTATTGATATTAAAAAGATTTCAGAATGGGTCGATTCAGCCGGTTTTAACGGTTTCCAGGAAGTGGAAGTTTTTTCTTTAAAGTATTGGTCTGAAGATCAGTATAAATATTTGGAAAATATTATTAGGGCATATAATAACATTTTAAAATGACAAAATGAGTAATAATAAAAAAATCCGTCGTATAGGAATTATTATGAATGGTGTTACAGGACGTATGGGAACCAATCAGCATTTGAAGCGTTCTGTTTCTGCAATTATTAAGCAGGGAGGTATTCATCTTCCTTCCGGGGAAATAATTTTACCTGATCCCGTTTTGGTCGGGCGAAATGAGCTGAAGTTACGTGCCCTTTGTGAGGAGTTCGGAATAGAAAAGTACTCGACAAACCTTGATGAAGTTCTAAATGATAAAAGTTATCAGGTTTATTTTGATTCCCAGATAACCGGGCTTAGGGCAGATGCAATAAGAAAAGCTGCTGCCGCAGGTAAACATATTTATTGTGAAAAGCCAATATCTGCTGATACCCAAACTGCACTTGAGCTATACAGGTTTTGTAAAGAAAAGGGAGTGAAAAATGGAGTGGTTCAGGATAAATTGTTTCTGCCCGGCCTAAGAAAGGTAAAACGTCTGATTGAGAATGATTTTTTTGGTGACATTTTATCTGTTAGAGGAGAATTTGGTTACTGGGTTTTTGAAGGGAACACTATTCCGGCACAGCGTCCATCATGGAATTACAGAAAAGAAGATGACGGTGGAATTATTGTGGATATGCTTTGTCACTGGAGATATGTGTTAGATAATATTTTTGGAAAAGTAAGATCAGTCTCCTGTATTGGCGCTATACATATTCCTGAGAGAGTTGATGAAAATGGTAATGTTTTTAAGGTTACTGCCGATGATTCAGCTTATGCAACTTTTGAATTGGAAAATGGAATTATAGCACAATTTAATTCGTCATGGACTGTGAGAGTGAGAAGGGACGATTTGCTTACATTGCAGGTTGACGGAACCAAAGGCAGTGCAGTGGCAGGATTGAGAGATTGCAGAATACAGCATTATGGTAATACACCAAAACCAGTATGGAATCCGGATATTCCTCAGGATATTGATTTTTATGATGGCTGGTCATTGATTCCGGAACAGGAAAATTATGATAATGCTTTCAAGATTCAATGGGAGATGTTTTTGCGGCATGTTGTTAATGATGAGCCTTTTCCTTATGATTTGCTTGAAGGTGCCAAAGGTATTGAACTGGCTGAAAAAGCAATAGTAAGCTGGAAGGAAAGAAGATGGGTTGAAATGGATAATTTGAATAAATACAGATAGTTATGAATAAAGTAGCATTAGTAACCGGCGGAAGTCGCGGAATTGGATTTGGAATAGCTTTGTCATTGGCGGAAGAAGGTTATAATTTGGTAATTAACGGGAGGCGCAACAGGGATGAGGTGACCGGCTCAGTTGATGCGATTGAGAAAAAGGGAGTAAAAGTGCTTTATTGCCAGGCTGATTTGTCATCAGGTTATGATATTGATAAAATGCTGGCAGATATTCGCGAATTTTACGGAAGACTTGATGTTTTGGTAAATAATGCCGGTGTACCGCCACTGGTGAGAAATGATATTTTGGAAGCGACTGAAGAAAGTTTTGAAAGGGTTATGAGTATTAATTTGCAGGGGCCATATTTTTTAACTCAAAAGGTCGCAAACTGGATGATTCAGCAAAAAAATGACAACAGTGAATTTGACGGCTGTATTGTAAATGTTGGATCTATTTCAGCAACTGTGGTTTCTGTTAACAGAGGTGAATATTGTGTTTCAAAAGCGGGGGTGGCTATGATGACACAGTTGTTTGCAGTCAGGTTGGGAGAATTTGGTATTCCGGTTTATGAAATTCGTCCTGGAATTACAGCAACCGATATGACCGAAGGAGTAAAAGACAGATATGACAAATTAATTAATGAAGGATTGTTGGTTCAGTCACGATGGGGAAAACCTCTGGATAATGGGAAAGTAGTGGTAGCTCTGGTTAAAGGTTACCTGCCTTATTCAACCGGGCAGGTAATTATGGTTGATGGAGGACTAACCATTCCCAGACTTTAAAAATATAAAGAGTACCAAGCCAAATAACAAATTTAAATCATAATGAACAATAAAACAGATAATAGTAAGACCGGTACCGGTATTTCTGCGGTAATAGAAGATAATCGTACTGTTTTGCAGCATTTAATCAGAATACCTGTTTTGGTAGCAGCTTTAGGTTATTTTGTTGATATGTACGATTTGTTTTTATTCACTATTGTGAGAGTGGACAGTCTTACTGAAATTGGATTTATGGGTGACCAGTTGCTGGAATATGGGGTTGCTCTTTTAAATATTCAAATGGCCGGGTTGCTGATTGGGGGAATCTTTTGGGGAGTGCTGGGAGATAAGAAAGGTCGTTTGTCTGTTTTGTTCGGGTCAATTTTAATATATTCTCTGGCAAATATTGGGAACGGTTTTGTTCAAACTTTTGAACAGTATGCAGTTTTAAGATTTATTGCAGGCGTGGGGCTGGCAGGTGAATTGGGAGCAGGCATTACATTGGTAACTGAAATTTTGCCCAAAAACATTCGCGGTTACGGAACAACATTGGTTGCAACAATGGGAGTGCTCGGTTCAATATTTGCTTTTGTAATTGCCGAAATTTTTGATTGGCGTGTTTCATACTGGATTGGGGGTGTTCTGGGATTGTTTTTATTATTCTTAAGAGTTAGGGTGTTTGAGTCGGGTATTTATATAAAATCTACAAAAGAAAAAATAAAGCGGGGTAATGTTTTAATGCTGTTCAATAATACTGAACGTTTCCTTCGTTATTTAAAAAGCATAGTAATAGGTTTCCCTATTTGGTTTGTGGTTGGTGTTTTAATTACTTTTTCACCTGAATTGGGTAAGGCCATCGGAGTTGAAGGTGATATAGATGCAGGAGTTGCTGTGTTGCTTTCATTTGGTGCACAATCAGTTGGTAATGTTGTCAGTGGTATTCTTAGTCAGCACTATCGAAGCCGAAGAAAAATTATTGGTTTATTTATAATTATTTCGTTTTTATTTAGTTTGTCATATCTTTTGCTTCCAAACAATTCACTTTATGTCTTTTATTTTTTATGTGCATTGTTAGGATTTAGTAATGGATACTGGACATTGTTTATTACAGTTGCTGCTGAACTTTTTGGAACAAATTTAAGGGCAACAGTTGCAACCACTGTTCCAAATTTTGTAAGGGGTGCAGTTATTCCCTTAACAACCTTGTTTTTGTTATTCCGTGGAAGTATCGGAATAATATATAGTGCTTTAGCAGTAGGTATGATAACTACTGTGTTGGCACTATGGGCTTTGCGCACTTTGCCCGAAACTTTTGACAAAGACCTCGATTATTATGAATGAAAAGTATATTTATTTTTGTGAAAAAAGGTTGTTTGTGTTATTTTTTTTAATCTGAAAATTTAGTTTTTACAGAAGATTCCCTTACCAAAAGGTTGGTTGGCATCACAATCGTATTGTGCTTTTTAGGATTATCTTTTAATTTTATTTGTTGAATCAGTAGTTTTGCAGCTTGTTTGCCCATTTCAAAACCGGGTTGCATAATTGTACTGATTGAAGGTGTTACTACTTCTGAAAAAGGTTCATTACTAAAACCAACTATTAAAATATCATCGGGAACTTTAATGTTATTTTCCCTCAAATAAACAATAACGCTTAATGCAGTAGTATCATTGGCACAAAAAATTGCATCAGGTTTTATTTTATTATTTAGTAATTGTTTTATCGCATTTGTTCCGTCAAATCTGGTAAGGTTGTTATGTAAGATTAATGATTCATCAACCGGAAGTCCTGCTTTTTTTAATGCGTCTATATATCCGTTAAGTCTGTCTTTATATATCTTAACATTTAAGGGGCCTCCAATATGGGCAATTCTTTTTCCACCCTGCTCAATAAGGTGTTCGGTAGCTTTAAAACTTCCGCGATAATCGTCAACTACAATTTTGTCGGTTTCAATTTCATCAATTACGCGGTCAAAAAATACAATTGGAATATTTCTTTCTGAAAATAATTTAAAATGGTCAATAGTTTTGGTTTGCATTCCTACAGATACAATAAGTCCGTCAACTCTGTTGGAAAAAAGTGTATGAACTATTTTTTCCTCTTTTTCAAAATTGTCATTCGATTGTGAAATGGTTACAGTAAAGCCGCGTTTGTATGCAACTTCTTCAATTCCGCTGATTACTGATGAGAAAAAATGGCGATTAATCAGTGGTACTATTACCCCGATTGTGTTTGTTCTTTTTGTCCTTAAATTTGCAGCCATAATATTAGGCCGGTATCCCATTTCAGTTGCAGTTTTTTCAATCAGCTTCCGGGTTGGTTCACTTATTACCGGATTTTTATTTAGTGCACGTGATACAGTTGAAGCTGCAATATTTAATTTTTTTGCAATATCATGTATTGTGATTTCAGTTTTTTTCGACATTTATTTTTTTTGTAAAGTTAATGAATAATTCACAACTGCAATCGATTGCAGTTGTGAATTATTAAATGTATATTTGTAAAATATATCATCTTTTTAATATGAAACAACTAAATTTTTTTTTAGTGATTATGATTTTAGTAATCACCTCATGCAATGTAAAGGAAAATAAAAATGTTGAATTTTCCCAATTGAAACAGGAGTTGGATAAACAGTTAAAAGTTTTGGTTGAAAATATTCCTGTCGATAAAGTTCCCCGTTCTTTTCCTGATAAAGACGGAAATTATTGGCTGACAGGAATAAATGACTGGACTTGTGGATTTCCGGCAGGCTCCTTTTGGCTGATGTATGAAATGACAGGTGATGAATACTGGAAAAAAGTTGCTGTTGAAAATACTTTAAAATTAGATGGTGTGCAGTATCGTACGAATACACATGATCTTGGGTTTATGGTTTTTTGCAGCTATGGAAATGCTTATTGTTTAACAGGAGATGAAAATTACCGGAATGTTATTATTCAGGCCTCAGAATCACTTATAACCAGATATGATTCAGTTGTGGGATGTATAAGATCGTGGGACTGGAATCGCAATGTCTGGGACTTTCCGGTAATCATAGATAATATGATGAACCTGGAAATGTTGTTTTGGGCTTCAGAAGTTACTGGCGATGATAAATATAAAAAAGTGGCAATTTCACATGCTGACGTAACTCTTAAAAATCATTTTCGTGATGACTGGAGTTGTTATCATGTGGTTAGTTATGATACTGTAACAGGTAATCCGATGTTAAAACACACTCATCAGGGATTAAATCATGATTCTTCCTGGGGCAGGGGACAGGCATGGGGGTTATACGGATATACAATGTGCTACAGAGAAACCGGATTTGAAAGATATTTGGATGCAGCAGAAAATATTGCAGATTTCATATTAAATAATTTACCTGAAGATATGGTTTCGTGGTGGGATTTTGATGATCCCGAAATTCCAAATACAAACCGTGATGCTTCGGCAGCTGCAATAATGGCATCTGCATTATATGAGCTTGGTACATTTTCAGATAATGGAACTAAATATACAGATGCGGCAAATAGAATTGTTGAAAGTTTGTCGTCTGATGAATACAGGGCCAATGACGGCACAAATGGCGGATTTCTTATAAAACATTGTGTTGGGCACAAACCAAATAACAGCGAGGTTGATGTTGGTATTAATTATGGCGATTATTATTATCTTGAATCTTTAAAACGTAAACAGGAATTAATTCATTAATAAATATAAAAAATAAAATTATGGCAACAATTTATGAAGAAAGGTATGCATACCATCCGGAAGATTTTAAAACGTATGATACCACAAGAATCAGAAAAGAGTTTTTAGTTGAGAAAGTTATGGAGCCGGGAAATGTAAGGCTGGTATATTCCGCAATTGAACGCTTTATAGTAGGTGGTGCGGTACCGGTTGACAAACCACTTAAACTGGAAGCAATTGATCCGCTAAAAGCTGAATATTTCTGTTACCGCCGTGAAGTTGGTGTGATTAACGTGGCAGGTTCAGGGAGTATAATAATTGATGGTACAGAATATAAAATGAATTATAAGGATGCTCTGTACATCGGAAAAGGAAGTAAAGATATTGAGTTCCGTTCTGACAATGCTGAAAATCCGGCACATTTTTATATTAATTCGGCACCCGCCCATAAAGAGTTTCCGATTAAGCATGTAACACTGGCAGATGCAAATGTTTTACATTTAGGGTCTCTGGAATCTTCGAATGAAAGAAAAATAAATCAGTTACTTATAAATACTGTTGTTGAAACTTGTCAGCTTCAGATGGGAATGACAGAATTAATGCCGGGAAGTGTATGGAATACCATGCCTCCGCATCAGCACAACAGACGAAATGAAGTTTATTTCTATTTTAATGTACCCGAAAATCAGGCTGTATGTCATATAATGGGAGAACCAACCGAAACCCGTCTTATATGGATGCATAATGAACAGGCTGTGATTTCACCTAACTGGTCAATTCATTCTGCCGCAGGAACCAGCAACTATATTTTTATATGGGGAATGGCAGGTGAAAACCTTGATTATACCGATATGGATCATATTAAACCAACCGAATTAAGATAAAAATGGCAGCTGAATTATTTGATTTAACCGGAAAAATTACACTTGTTACTGGCGGTACGCACGGTATTGGAATGGCAATAGGTAAAGTACTGGGAAAAGCAGGTGCAAAAATTTGTGTAAATGATATTTCCGAAGAGAAACTTGAAAATTGCAAAAAAGAGTATGCTGCTGATGGTATTGATGTTTATACATTAAAATTTGATGTTACCGATGAAGCAGATGTAGACAGAGGAATTACTCAAATTGAGAATGAAGTAGGGAAAATTGATATTCTGGTAAATAATGCCGGAATTATTAAGCGGATACCTATTCTTGATATGAAGGTTTCAGAGTACAAGCAGGTAATTGATGTTGACCTGATCGCTCCGTTTATTGTTTCAAAACGTGTGGCACCCGGGATGATTGAAAAACGTTCAGGTAAAATCATAAATATGTGTTCAATGATGAGTGTTTACGGTCGTAATTCAGTTTCAGCATATGCTTCGGCAAAAGGAGGTTTAAAACTTCTTACTGCTAATATGACATGTGAGTGGGCAAAATATAATATTCAGATTAATGGAATAGGACCGGGTTATATTGCTACTGACCAAACAGCACCTATACGTGAAGGAGGCCACCCGTTTAACGATTTGGTTATGACAAGAACACCTGCAGGAAGATGGGGCGAACCCGAAGATGTTGGAAATGCAGCGCTCTTTTTAGCTTCAAAAGCCAGTGATTTTGTAAACGGACATGTACTGTATGTTGATGGTGGCATTTTGGCAAATTTCGGATATGTTAAAGGAGAAAATGATATTATTGAATAATGATTAGAACCAGCTTTTTATACGTTGTAATATTTTCAGCCATTATTTTTTCTTGCGGGAAACAGGCGGCTGTATTGTCTTTCGAAAATCCTTTAAATACAGAAAGACAGGATGAAGTTATCGTTTTAACAAAAAGTGAGTTAAAACAGAAAACAAATATACCTGAAGGATTGATACCGGTCTTTAAAGACAAAAACAATCTGCTTATTCCTTATCAGCTTGATGACCTGAATAATGACGGCAACTGGGACGAAGCAGCATTGCTTTTAAATTTTGAACCAAACGAAAACAAAAAAGTTTGGGTTGATTTTATAAACCGTGATAAAATGCCTGAATTTGAAAAGCGGACAAATCTGAGACTTGGAATCACCCAGGAAGACGGATCGTTTAAAGAAGTTGACTATTACAAAGCATTGCCCTGTACTGAAGGTTTTCAGGTCATAGCACAAGGTGAAAGTGTTAATTGGGAAAATGACAAAATCGGATTCAGGAATTATTTTGATTGCCGGAATGTGAAAGACCTTTTCGGAAAGCGGAAACCTGAAATGATTATTGATAAAATTCATACACCTGAATTGGGCGATTATCATAAACTTGCCGACTGGGGAATGGATGTGTTGCATTGCGGAAGTTCTCTTGGCTCAGGCGGACTTGCACTTTTAAAAAACGATTCATTATTTCGTCTTGGTTCAACAGAAGTTTATGAATATCAAAAAATTACAGAAGGGCCTGTTCGTTCTGTTTTTGAATTGCGATATAAAGGCTGGGATGTTGATGGTGAAATGCTTGAAGCAGTTGAAAAGATATCTGTTTATCCGGGTAAATACTGGTTTGAATCTGATGTAACTGTTACCGGGTGTCCGGCAGGTTCTCAGATTGTTACAGGCATTGTTACAAGTCATTTGAAAAAGGACCCTTTTGAATTTAAAGCAAGTGGTTTTCAATGTATTGGTACTCATGATATTCAGTCATTAAATAATGATGAATTAGGAATGGCTGTGACTGTTCCTGTTTCAGAATCAGGGAAAATTGGGAGGACTACTGATATTAATTTTTTTAAGTTAGGTTATGAAACTGTTCCTGAAAAAGGATTTAGTATTATTATTTCAGAAACATACTATATAGGTCAGAAATGCACAAGCGGAAAACCTGCAAAACATTATTTCTTTTCTGTATGGGGCCTTGATAAAGATCAGTGGAAAACCGAAGAGGGATTTAGAAAATATATCAGTGAGGAATCTGAAAAACTTACCGAACCAATCAGGAAACTATAATCCTGATTGGTTCGGCTTTTGGTGTTTTGAATTATTATAAAAAATAATCATTACATTGCCCCGAGAGATAACCCTAATGAGATTGTGAAATAAAAGTTGCTGCCGCTGCTGTAATTTTTGCCTGAAATTAAACGGTCGTAACCAATTTGTGAACGGATAAACAGTAGCCCGCCCGGTTCGTATATTGATTTGGAACTCCATTTTTTCAGCAGAATATCGGTTGCGGCACCTGCACCGGTAAAAAATGAACTCGTAAGTGTTGTTTTGGATGATGTGGAATTGTTGTTTTTTAATTCTGAAGCATGTGAGTTCATGTTATATCCGCCAATCGACAGATAAGGATAAATAATCGTGTTATTGTTTGAAAAAGCTGAATAGCCAAATTTCATTCCGTACTTGGTACTGCCGGCTTTGTCATCTTTTGAGTGGATAAAATCAGTTTTTTGAACCGGCAGGTCAATGCTTGAACGCACCGGACTGACACTTCCGGCAAAAAACAGCGATATGTAGAACTGGTTTATAAAACCATCCATTTCCATATTCAAAATATGGTTTCTGCTGGTAAAAACATCAGAAATTTTACCGTTTAAAAATTCATTTCCGTATCCTAAAACAAAATTCATTCTTCCGGTTACGGTAGCTCTTTTGACATCTTTCAGAAAATTTGAATATTCTGATTCAGGATATGTTTTCAGATATTTTTTGATAGATTTGTTTAGCTCAGGCAGGTCCTCGGCATTATAGTATTGAAGATACATTTTTATTACCTCTTTGTCGTATTCGGATATTTTTTCATTTTCCAGATCTTTCATGATAAGGGGCATTTCAAAATCAAGATATTCATTCAGCTCTCCGGCAATACTTCTGTCGGCCACATGTTTTGTTTTGCCTTCAAGAGTTTTTCCGTAATTCCGTATATTATACAGTAATAGCTGAAAATTTCTGGTTGCCATAGAAAACAGCATCTCTTCACCCGGATAGAGGATAACATAACGTGTATCGCTGTTGTTTTTCAGGAAATCGAGCATTTCAATTGCAGCATTATATTCACCGGATAATGTTTTTTCGAGAATTAGTCTTCTTCCGTTTCGAATCATCACCTCGGTACTGTCGGAAAACGACATTATCTCTTTTTTTAAATCATCCTGTGAAAATGCGGTCTGAACTAAAACAAAAATTATTATTGAAAGAATTGACAACTTTTTCATTTGAATATTTTTGGTTTTATTGAAAAAGAACTAAAAGCAATCGATTTTTAAATATTATTTCAGTGTGCAAATAAAGCTCTTATTTTATGAAATTGTAGCAACCATAACTGCTTTTATTGTATGCATTCTGTTTTCGGCCTGACTGAAAACAACTGATGCCTGGCTTTCAAAAACTTCTTCGGTTACTTCCATGGCTTCAATACCAAACTTTCTGTAAATTTCTTTGCCAATTCCGGTGTTTAGGTTGTGAAATGCCGGCAGACAGTGCAGAAATTTAACTTCCGGATTTTCGGTAAGTTTCAAAATGTTGTAATTTACCTGATAGGGGAGTAACAACTTAATTCGTTCAGCCCATATTTCATCAGATTCGCCCATTGATACCCATACATCCGTATAAATAAAGTCACAGTTTTTAACTGCTTCTTCAATATTTTCAGTAATTAAAATTTTTCCTCCCGATTTTCTTGAAAGATCGTTACAAATTTTCTGCAGTTGTTGTGACGGCTGGAACTGTGTGGGTGCAGCTATTCTGAAATTCATTCCCATTATTGCGGCACCAACCAGCAGTGAGCTGGACACATTGCCGGATGCATTTCCCAGAAAACAGAATTTAATTTTGGAAAGCGGCTTATTTGAATTTTCCTTCATCGTTAAAAAATCTGCCAGTATCTGAGTGGGATGAAATTCAGTGGTAAGTCCGTTCCACACCGGTACGCCAGCATATTTTCCAAGCTCTTCAACTATTTCCTGTCCGTAGCCGCGATACTGAATACCATCGTACATACGCCCTAATACACGTGCTGTGTCTTTTATGGTTTCCTTGTGTCCTGTTTGTGAGTCAGCCGGCCCCAGATATGTAACATTTGCCCCCTGATCATATGCGGCAACTTCAAAAGCACATCTGGTGCGGGTGGAAGTTTTTTCGAACAAAAGAACTATGTTTTTACCTTTCAGTAATTGCTGTTCGGTACCGTTATATTTAGCTTTTTTGAGAGCTTCCGAAAGTTCAAGCAGATAATTTATTTCACCGCCTGAAAAGTCTGACAGTTTCAGAAAATTACGGTTTTTCAGATTATAAAGCATCGGACCTGATTTTAATATCTGAATTTTTCAAATCTTCAGGATCATATTGCATGGTAATTTTTGATCCGTATAAATTGCTTTCAAGTTTTTTTGATTCGGTAATAATACTTTTCTTTCCTCCGTTCGACACAAAATTAAGACTTGCCCTTATTTTTGGTTCCATGCTGCCTTCGGCAAAAACTCCCATTTTTAGGTATTTCATTGCATCAGCATAATCTAAAAATTCAATCTTTTCCTGATTTGGTTTTCCGTAATTGTTGTAAACAAAGGGCACATCGGTTAATATGTAAAGTTCGTCAGCACCAATATTGGTAGCCAGTATTCCTGATGTAAGGTCTTTGTCAATTACCGCATCTACACTAATCAGGTTGCCGTTATCATCATAATATACAGGAATACCGCCTCCGCCTCCTGCAATTACAATATTTCCGCTTTTTACAAGTGTTTCTATTATATCCTTGTTCAATATACTTTTTGGTACCGGTGAGGGTACAACTCTTCTGTATCCGTCTTTTTCCTTGGGAGTGGATTTGAATATCCAGTTTTTTTCTTTGGTCAGCTTTTCTGCCTCTTCCTTATTGTAAATCTTTCCAACGCGCTTGGTAGGATTTTGAAATGCAGAGTCATTTTTGTCAACTTCAACCATTGATATTAAACTGACCACATTTTTGCGGATTCCATGTTTTTTCAAAACATTTCTGAGAACACGTTCAATCATGTATCCTATACTGCCCTGAGAATCGGCTACACACACATTAAGGGGCATTGGCGTTATGTTGTAAACATGTTCTCCTGCATCATTTCTCATAAATATATTTCCAACCTGAGGGCCGTTGCCGTGAGTTATTACAATATTATAACCTTCGTTTAACAGATAAATCAGATTTTCTGCTGTTTCAGTTGCATTTTTCTCCTGCTGTTCAACGGTACCTGCTTCGTTGTTTCTGAGAAGGGCATTACCGCCAAAAGCTACTACTGCAAGTTTGTTCATGAATTAATAGATATTTATTGGCGACAAACTTAAAAAAAAATGAACAGGAAAAATTGCAGATTGGAAAAACGATTTAAAATAAATGCTCTAAAAAGCTGTAATTAATTCTGAATTAAAAACAGTTAAATAAAAGGACTTTAATTTTTTGTGAAATGACATTAAATTACAGTATCAGATAAAATAGAGAAGTTGCTGTTTTTTGAAAGAATATGTTTCGGGCAAACTCATTATTTTGATTAAATTTGCCATTTATTTTAAATAGCATCTATATATAATATGTCAAGCAAGACTAAAAAGTCGGGGAGCCCGAAAAGGAAAAGCAAAACTACCGGTGAGCCTTTTTATAAAAATGAAAAATTCAGGTTTGTACTGGGAGTTTTTATATTGCTGTTAGCTCTCTATTTATTAATTGCATTTGCTTCATTTTTATTTTATGGTGCTGCCGATCAAAGTAAACTGGAATTGCCCCTTAAACAACTTATTTTCAAATCGGATATAAAAGTTGCCAACAAAGCCGGAAAAACCGGTGCATTTCTCTCTGAAAAGATAATGAACCGTGGTTTTGGTTTTGCTTCTTTTCTGTTTGTCTATATGTTAATTATAACCGGTTTTAGAATTTTGGGACGAAACCTTGTCAGATACAGACGTGCAATATTTTTTAGCCTGCTGCTTATAATATGGATATCTGTTACACTGGGTTTTGTTTTTCCGAAAACTAATGCTGCATCATTTATATATCCGGGCGGAATGTACGGATTTATGACAGCAAACTGGTTCTCATCACTTATCGGGAAGGCGGGGCTTGCCTTTTTACTTTTAATTTCATTATTAACAGTTTTGATATTCAGGTTTGAAAAGGCATTCTATATTGTAAAAGGTTTTTTCAAAAGAAAAGATAAAACTGAAAAAAAGAAAAAAGCTGATGTTGAGAATACTGAAACCGATGATTTTACTTTAACAGACAATTCTGTTTCAAAAGTTATTGATGATGATATAATTAAAGTAATTTTTGAACCCGACAGCGAAGATGAAGAGCTTCTAAAACTGCAAGACTCAGATACTGAAAATAATGATGAAGCGGTAATAAAGAGTGAAGAAGAAACGGAAAATGAGCTTGTTTTGACGGTTGAGCATAAAAAAGAAGAGGAAGATTATGAGGAGGACGAATTTGATGATGAAATAATGGAAGATTATGATCCGACACTGGAGCTCTCCGGTTTTGAATTTCCAACCCTTGACCTGCTTGAAGAACACAGCACGGATAATGCAGAGGTTAGCAATGAAGAACTGATAGCCAATAAGAATAAAATTGTTGAAACGCTGCGTCATTATAAGATTGAGATAACTAAAATCAGGGCTACAATCGGGCCAACCATAACTTTATACGAAATAATACCGGCTCCCGGAATTCGGATTGCCAAAATTAAAAATCTTGAGGATGATATTGCCCTTAGTCTTGCAGCTTTGGGAATTCGAATAATTGCACCAATTCCCGGACGGGGAACGATTGGTATTGAAGTACCAAATCAAAATCCTGAAATTGTTTCGATGCGTTCAATCCTGAGTTCCAGAAGATTTCAGGAAACTACCGCAGACCTTCCGGTTGCCCTGGGTAAAACAATTTCCAATGAAACTTACATGGTGGACCTTGCCAAAATGCCCCATATTTTGGTTGCCGGAGCAACAGGGCAGGGGAAATCAGTTGGTATAAATGTTACCATTGCCTCACTATTGTATAAGAAACATCCTTCGCAACTGAAATTTGTTTTTATTGACCCGAAAAAGGTGGAGCTGAATCTTTATTCGATACTTGAAAAGCATTATCTGGCTAAACTTCCCGATGAGGAAGATGCTGTTATAACTGATATTCAGAAAGTGAAAAATACATTAAACTCTCTGAATGTTGAGATGGATAATCGATACGATTTGTTGAAAAAGGCTCATGCCCGTAATGTTAAAGAGTACAACAAAAAGTTTGTCGGCAGAAGGCTTAATCCTGAAAAAGGACACAGGTTTATGCCATATATAGTTGTTGTAATTGATGAGTTTGCAGACCTTATAATGACGGCAGGCAAAGAAATTGAACTTCCTATTGCCAGAATTGCACAGCTTGCCAGAGCAGTGGGAATTCACATGATAATAGCAACACAACGCCCGTCAACAAATATTATTACCGGTGTAATCAAAGCAAACTTCCCGGCGCGTATTGCATTTAAAGTAGCTTCAATGATTGATTCGCGCACAATTTTAGATACACCCGGGGCAAATCAGCTTATTGGAAAAGGCGATATGCTTGTCTCTCACGGAAGCAGCATAACACGTGTTCAGTGTGCTTTTATTGATACTCCGGAAATTGAAAAGTTATGCTCATTTATTTCGGAACAGAGAGGCTTCCCCAATGCTTACCCGCTGCCTGAATATGTTTCTGATGAAGAAGCGGGGCCGGGTGAAGTTGACCTGAACAACAGGGATGAGTTATTTGATGATGCAGCACGTGTTGTGGTTATGAATCAGAGTGGTTCAACATCAATGATTCAGCGTCGATTTTCCATTGGATATAACCGTGCAGGACGAATAATGGATCAGTTGGAAGCTGCCGGAATTGTCGGGCCCGCAGACGGAAGCAAGGCAAGACAGGTGTTTATAAGTGATGAATACAGTTTGGAACAATTATTGAAACAATTCGACTAAAATTTTGAAATGAAAAAAATATTTCTGTCAGTTATAATTTTATTTTTTGCCGGTTTCGCCGGCGCACAGACTGATGTCAGGGCAAAACAGATTCTTGATGAGATGAGTGAGAAAATGGGTTCTTTCAAAACTATATCTGCCGGCTTTGCTTTTTCTCTTGAAAACAAAGAGATGGGTATTTATGAGGAAAATGAAGGAACAATAAAACTGAAAGGGCAAAAGTATGCTGTTGAACTTCCGGATGTGGGTATAAAAGTTTTTTCTGACGGAAAAACTGTCTGGAACTATATGGAAGACGGAAATCAGGTAACCATAACAAACAGCGGCGATAACGAAAATGAACTTATGGATCCGAGGTCATTGTTTACGATTTATGAAAAAGGAGGCTTAAAGTCAAAATTTATTGGTGAAAAAAACATCGGATCAGAAAAGGTTTTACAAATAGAACTCATTCCCGAAACAAATATGTACGAAGTTTCAAAAATAATACTGTCTGTCGGAAAAACCGATAAAATGATTAAATCGGCATTGCTGTACGGAACTGACAAAAATATTTATGGCATCAAAATAAAAAATATTGATACAGTTACCGATTTTCCTGACAATACTTATGTTTTTAATCCGGGAAATTACGGTGATGTTGAAATAATCGACTTTAGATAGTGATAAAACTTTGTAAAGCCAGCCTGTAGGAGTCAAGTCCAAATCCCATAATACAACCTCTGCAAACAGGCCCTATGAGTGATTTATGCCTGAAATCCTCACGTGTGAGAGTGTTTGAAATATGAACCTCGACTACCGGTGTTTTAATTGCTGATATTGCATCGCGAATGGCAACCGAGGTGTGAGTGTAGGCTCCTGCATTAATGATTATTCCGTCAGCCGAAAATCCGTATTCATGAATTTTGTTAACAAGTTCTCCTTCAATATTAGATTGAAAATAATTTAACTTAATATCAGGAAAAAGACTTCCCAGCTTTTCATAATAATTATTAAATGATTCTGAACCATATATATTTTTTTCTCTTATTCCCAATAAATTTAAATTGGGGCCGTTGATAATCAATATATTCATTTTTTTTCTATGTTTAATTATTTTTATGTAACTTTAATATCATTTAAAACGTAATTTATACAATGTGTCAATCTTAATTAAAGATTTCTGGTTTATCATATAGATTTTAAAAATAAAAAAAAAAGTTATGAAATGGGAGGAAAGCAAAAAAGGTTTTGAGAATTTTCTTAAACTCGAAAAATCTTTGTCACAAAATTCAGTTTCTGCATATATTAATGACGTAAACAAACTAATAGAGTTTTTAAGTATTAATTATAAAAGAACCGGCCCCGAAAAAGTTAAGTTAAGTCATCTTAAAAAATTTGTTGAATGGCTGAATGATGCCGGTGTAAGCCCTCGTACACAGGCAAGAACAATTTCCGGTATTAAGTCATTTTACAAATATCTGTTAATTGAAGAACATATTACAAGCGATCCTACTGCCTTGCTTGAATCTCCAAAGATAGGACGTAAGCTTCCGGGTATTCTGACAATGGAGGAGGTAGATCAGCTTATTAATGCCGTTGATTTGGAAAAACCTGAGGGACAGAGAAACAAAGCAATGCTTGAAACATTATACAGCTGCGGATTAAGAGTATCAGAACTTGTAAACCTGAAGCTTACAAATTTATTTTTTGAGCAGGGTTTTATAAAAGTTGAAGGAAAATCGGAAAAGGAAAGGCTGGTTCCGGTAAGCAGTCGTGCAGTTGAGGAAATAAACAAATATATTTCAAGCTATCGTAAAAAATTAAAAATTGACAAAGAGAGTGAAAACGTACTGTTTTTGAACCGAAGAGGTAAGAAATTGAGCAGGGTTATGATTTTTACAATTATAAAAAACCTTGCAGAAAAAGTCGGTATTGAGAAAAAAATCAGTCCGCATACTTTCAGGCATTCTTTTGCCACACATTTGATTAATGGTGGTGCCGATTTGAGGGCAGTCCAGGAAATGCTGGGGCATGAATCAATCTTAACCACAGAAATTTACACTCATCTGGACCGTGACTATTTAAAAAGTACAATTCATCAGTTTCATCCGCGTTCATAAACTATTGTTCAAAATGATATATAAGGGGCTCAAAAAGCCCCTTTTTCTTTTTCCAGAATTTGTTAAGATAATGTTTAATCGCTGTTTAATTATAGAGTGAAAGCCTGTTTTTGCTCAGTCCAGAATAAAAATATTTTACTTTTGTATGCAGTTAATTAAAGTGTTGACAGAATTATAAAGTTAATTATTAGATAGTTATGGAAAAATTAGATTTGTCAAAGTACGGAATAACCAACGTACTGGAAATTGTTTACAACCCATCTTATGAGCAGCTCTTTGAAGAGGAAATGAAACCCGAACTTGAAGGTTTTGAAAAAGCGCAGTTGACTGAACTGGGGGCTGTTAATGTAATGACAGGAATTTATACCGGACGTTCTCCCAAGGATAAATTTATTGTTAAGGATGAAACAACAGAAGATACCATTTGGTGGACTTCTCCCGGATCACCCAATGACAATAAACCAACAACAGTTGAAGTATGGAATGACCTCAAAGAAATTGTTGCAGAACAATTATCAGGTAAAAGGTTGTTTGTTGTGGATACATTTTTGGGGGCGAATGAAAATTCAAGACTGAAAGTACGTTTTATTATGGAAGTAGCCTGGCAGGCACATTTTGTGAAGAATATGTTTCTGCGTCCGACAGATGAGGAATTGAAAACATTTGGCGAACCTGATTTTGTTGTGATGAACGGTTCAAAAATCACCAATCCGAAATGGAAAGAGCATGGTTTGAATTCGGAAATTTTCACCGTGTTTAATCTTACCGAAAAAATGCAGGTAATTGGCGGTTCATGGTATGGCGGCGAAATGAAGAAAGGTATGTTCGCAATGATGAACTATTATCTTCCGCTTAATGGCATGGCTTCAATGCATTGTTCTGCAAACGTTGGTGAAGATGGTGATGTTGCCGTATTTTTCGGACTTTCAGGTACAGGAAAAACCACATTGTCAACCGATCCTAAGCGTAAGCTGATTGGTGATGATGAACACGGATGGGACGATGACGGCGTTTTCAACTTTGAAGGTGGATGTTATGCAAAAACCATAGATCTCGATCCGGCAGCTGAACCGGATATTTATAATGCTATTAAACGCGATGCCCTTCTCGAAAACGTAACTGTTGACGAAAATGGTAAAATTGATTTCACTGATGGTTCGGTAACACAAAACACACGTGTTTCATATCCGATTTATCACATTGAAAATATTGTTAAGCCTGTTTCCAAAGCAGGTCATGCAACAAAGGTTATCTTCCTTACAGCTGATGCTTTTGGAGTTATTCCGCCGGTATCAAAACTTACTCCGGAACAGACAAAATACCATTTCCTTTCAGGATTTACAGCAAAACTTGCCGGAACCGAGCGCGGGGTTACTGCACCGCAGCCAACCTTTTCAGCATGTTTTGGCGCAGCATTCTTGTCACTGCACCCGACAAAATATGGTGAAGAACTTGTAAAGAAAATGGAAGAACACGGTGCAGAGGCTTTTCTGGTAAATACCGGATGGAACGGAACCGGAAAACGTATCTCAATTAAGGATACACGTGCAATTATTGATGCTATTCTGAATGGTTCCATTGATAAATCCGAAACCAAAATGATTCCGATATTTAATCTGGAAGTTCCCACATCACTACCCAATGTAAACGGTGGTATTTTAGATCCGCGCGATACTTATGCAAATCCGCAGGATTGGGAAGAAAAAGCCAGAGACCTCGGAAGCCGCTTCATTAAAAACTTCAGTAAATATACTGATAATGATGAAGGAAAAGCTTTGGTTGC
>CAZXTX010000015.1:0-20573 GCA_964643695.1 uncultured Mariniphaga sp.
GAAAGACACTACAAAAGAAAAAAAGAATGAAATGTGAAAGTTTTCTGAAAGCGCCCAAGTATAAGATGCATAACCTGTAAATGTCTTATAGATTTGCCTGTCCCATTTTCGGGGACAGCTTTAGCTAAACAACATTTTATTAAGATTCTTAAATTAAAATTTCAACCTTTCAAATATCAAATGCATTTTATATTTACTAAACTGAAAAAAATATAGTAAGAAAATTGCAATTAACCTAATTAGCAGATGTAAGGTTTTAGTTTTTTAATAACCTTTTTATTTTTTTTACTAATATACAAATTATCCGTTTTGTAAGCACATCCAATTATTTAATACAACTTACATAGAAAAAAATCTAAAAAAATTTTAGAAAATATTGCACATTAATTTTTTGTTATTAAATTTGTCCAACAAATATGAATTATACTATTTGTATAATATGAAAAAATCAATACAAACAATTACATTAACAGATCAGGTTGAAGAACGAATTATTGAATATATAAAAAACAATAATTTGATAATTGGTGATTCACTCCCTAATGAAATGCAGTTATCAGAAAAAATGGGAGTCAGCCGAAATGTTGTTCGTGAAGCTTTAAGCAGGCTAAAAATGCTGGGGTTAATTCAATCACGTACAAACAGAGGGATTATTTTAACTGAACCTCCATTACTTAACGGGTTTAGTAAAATTCTCGATCCTCAGCTGCTAAGCACAAAAACCATTAAAGATTTAATGGGAATGCGCCTAACGCTTGAAACAGGTATTACTGACTTTATTTTTACCAACATTACTGAAAGTGATATAAATGAATTGGAAGAAATCGTTGCTCGTCAGATTCTACTTGGAATTAATTTTCTATCAGTTGAGGATGAAATGAAATTTCATATGAAAATTTATCAAATTGCAGGCAATCAGTTTATTATGAAATTCCAGGAACTGATGCATCCTGTTTTCGTTTTTTCAAAACAAAACTATGAAAACTATTTTGAACCTATTAGCCGAAAACTTAAAAAAGAAAATAAAATTATAACGCATGAAAATATATTGGAAAAGTTAAGAATCAGAGATACTGATGGATATAGACATGCTATCCGAATGCATCTTCGTCCTTACTGGGAATTCATTTACAACTATAACGATTAATATATGAATATAAAAAAGCTAACAGGTCTTATTTCAGCACCATATACTCCTATGTACAGTAATGGTTCAATAAAAACAGAAATAATTCCTGAATATTCAAGAAAACTCAAAGAATACAAACTGAGCGGAGTTTTTGTTAACGGCACAACCGGTGAAGGGTTGTCGCTTACAACAGAAGAACGGATTGAAACTGCTAAAAAGTGGATTGCTGAGCAGACTGACAATTTTAAAGTTATCATACATGTTGGTTCAACATCATTAAACACTTCAAAGAAACTTGCAGCTCATGCACAAAAACACGGAGCATACGCCACTGGTTGCATGGGGCCGATGTTTCTGCCACCGGCAGATGCTGACAACCTAATTACTTTTTGTGCTGAAGTAGCTTCATGTGCACCGAATATTCCTTTCTACTACTACCATATTCCCAAAGTTTCAGGTGTAAAGGTATCAATGACGGAATTCCTAAAAAAGGCACCTAAACAAATTCCCAATCTTGCAGGTATTAAATATTCAGGAGATGATTTTCTTGAAATGATGGAATGTATTGAACTTGACAACAATAAATGGGACATTCTGCACGGATATGACGAACTGCTGTTAGCTGGGCTGGCATTGGGAATTAAAGGAGCAGTAGGCAGCACATACAATTATATGCCTCAGCTTTATTATGATATAATAGAAAATTTTGAAAATGGAAACATAGAAACTGCGCGTAAAAAACAGTTAACATCAGTTCGTACAGTGGAAATTCTTAACAGTTACGGCGGTCCAATCTCAGCAGGTAAAACTCTAATGAAACATATTGGTATTGATTGTGGTCCAAGCCGACTTCCGTTAAACAGTTTAAACAACACAAAATTTAAAAATATGATAAAGGAAATTGAAAATCTTGCAGTTTTAAATCCGGTATATAGCTTAGGTTAAACAAAAGGTCCCGCTCCTAAATAGCGAGACCTCAAAACTAATCCATTAAAGTAAAATGAATTATTAAAATCTTAAAAAGTATGCAAATCTATGAAAAATTATGGTAAACTTCGAAAAATGAAGCAAAGGAATAGAGTTTTGTTAACTCAATTTCTTATTGCACTACTTTATGTTCAGCTGTTTTTTACGCTGAATGTTTATGCGCAACAAACGGTAACTGTTAACGGAACGGTTACCGATACTCAAGGGCAACCACTACCCGGAACTACTGTGGTAGAAGGAGGAACCACCAACGGCACCGTCACAAATGCCGATGGTATTTATACAATTACAGTACCTTTTGATGCTACATTATCATTTTCATTTGTAGGAATGAAAACTCAAAATGTTACTGTTAGCTCAAGAACTTTAATTAATATTAGTTTAGAAGAAGAATTATTAGGATTGGAAGAAGTGGTAGTAGTTGGTTATGGAGAGCAACGAAGAAGAAATATTACAAGTGCAATTTCCTCAATCGATGGAAAAGTTTTCGAAAATAGAACTATTACTAGGATGGAAGAAGCTTTACAAGGAATGGTTCCCGGCTTAAATATAACAAAGCAAAGTGGACAACCAGGAGCACAAAATATTGATTTTAAAATTAGAGGTATTAGTACCTTTTCAAATAATCCTGTTTTAACAATTATCGATGGAGTTCCTTCATCACTTTCAGTAATTAACCCTATTGATATTGAAAACATAAGTGTTTTAAAAGATGCTGCATCAACTGCAATTTATGGTTCAAGAGCTTCAGGAGGAGTAATTTTAGTAACAACAAAACAGGGGAAAAAAGGTACACCAAAAGTAAATATAAACAGCATTTTCAGTATGCAAAAACCAACAAAATGGGGATCAAAAGTATCTGCATATGACCATATGGTTTCACAAAATAAAATGAGAGAAAATGATGGTGGACCTCCTAAATATAGTGATGAAGAAATTCAAGCTTCATTATCTCCTGAATTTAAAGAATGGGATTGGGAAGATTTTATGTTTAAAAATGCTCTTCAATTGAATCAAAACATTAGCTTTTCAGGAGGAACAGAATCACAAGATTATTATGCATCTTTTGGTTATTTAAACCAAGATGGAATATTTCTCAATAGTAGCTACGAAAGATTTAATATTCAGTTAAATCAAAATATTAAAATATCAAAAAAGCTAAAATTAAATTATAAAGTATCCTATGCTCCTGAAACAACAATAGCACCTTCTGCTGTTTCATTTGGGCACATTATGGAAACTTCAAAATTAGTTGGAATAAAATCAGAAGATGGCAAATGGTTGACACATCCTGAAAGAACAGGTGATGGAAGAAACCCTTTATACAGAGCTTCAGAAGATGGTGGACAACAATTAATTAAAAGAAATAGATTTTTGGGGAACATATTCTTAAACTATGAAATTTTTAAAAACTTTAATTTAAATACAACTTATGGTATTAATCAAAATCAATTTCGTAATCGCAATTACACAAAACTTATGACATTTTGGAATCAATTTAATACCGATGAAATTGCTTCAACAACTGATTGGAATATTTTAAACATCAATAATTCTGCAGATATCCAACAAAATCTCAATTTTCTAGTAAGTTATCAAAAAAATCTTGATGCTCACGATTTAAGCATATTAGCAGGATATACAACAGAATGGTTTAATAACCATAATGACCAAGTGAGTACTAGGGATTTTTTGACCGATGAAATATATGTAATTAATGCAGGTACAAAAGATAAATCTTTATGGGACATATCTGGTACTGCATCAGACTGGGCATTAGCATCTATACTTTCCAGAATCTCATATTCTTATAAAAACAAATATTTACTTGAAGGTGCTTTAAGATATGATGGTTCTTCCAGATTTAAAAAGGATATCAGATGGGGATTATTTCCTTCAATATCAGCCGGATGGATTATAACCGATGAAAATTTTCTTCAAAATAATAGAATTTTTTCATTTCTAAAATTACGTACTTCATGGGGAAAGGTGGGAAACCAAAATGTAGGTCTCTATCCTTTTGCCAATGTACTTGCACAATCATCTACAATTTTTGGCAATTCCGTATATAGAACTGTAGAAACTGCTGGAGCACCTAATCCTTTACTAACATGGGAATCAAAAGAATCATATAATTTTGGAATTGAAGGAAAATTGTTTTCACATTTAATTGAATATAATGTTGAGTTGTTTAAAGAGAAAACAAAAGATATTTTATTGCAGCTACCAGTTCCTACTACTTTTGGGCAAACTGCTCCTGTACAAAATGCAGGAATAGTAGAAAACAGAGGATGGGAAATTGAACTACAACATAGAAACAATGTAGGAAAACTCATTTATGGTATTTATTTTCAAGTATCAGATGCAACAAATAAAGTAATTGATCTAAAAGGTCTCACCACAATTATTTCTGGAAATAAAATTATTGAAGAAGGACATCCTATGAATGAATGGTATGGTTTAAGAGCAATAGGAATTTTTCAATCAGAAGATGAAGTAAAAAATCATCCATTTCAAAATCCAATTACATCTACAGGAGATTTAAAATATGAAGAAAACGGGGGTGACTCTAATACAATTAACAGTGATGATAGGATAAGACTTGGACGATCTGATTCACGTTTTCCCTATGGCATTAGAGTTAATTTAAATTATAAAAATTTTGACTTTTTAGCTTTTGGACAAGGAGTTTTGTATAATTTAGTTTATTCAACAGGACCTGTAAGACAAAACTTTTACTCAGAAGGCACTACAATTAACACCTATCACCTAGACAGTTGGTCAATTGATAATCCAAACGCTCGTTTCCCAAAATTTAGAAACGGACAGGCAACTTTAATTAATTCGCAATTTTCTAGTTTTTGGCTTGAAAACGGATCTTATTTTAGATTAAAACATATAGAACTCGGATATAAAATTAAAAAAAGTTTGCTGGAAAAAATTAAGGTAGAAGATGCAAGAATCTTTTTAAGCGCAGAAAACTTATTTGTAATTACTAATTATTTAGGATATGATCCGGAAATGCCTAATGCTGCTCAATATCCTCTTCCAAAACTTTTAAGTTTAGGTTTAAATATTAATTTTTAAAATTAACAGATTATGAAAAAATTAAATATAAATTTTTTACTTGCAGCAACAGTATTTATTATTATATCCTGTTCTGAAAATTTTTTAGAAAGAGTTCCTCTTGATCAACCTTCAATGGAAACCTTTTGGCAATCTTCTGAACAAGCCGAAATGTGGGTTAATAACCTATATAAAGTTGATGAAGAAGGAACAAGAGGTTTAATTGGTGTTCATATTACTACTTCTGAAGCATATAGTGATAATGCATATGGCCGTGCGACTAAGGCATTGAATAATATAGCCCCTGGAACTTTTGAAACTAATGATTCGAGAGTTACTGAAGCATGGAAATATAGAAATATTAGACTTTGTCACGAGTTTTTTGAATATATAGATAATGTACCGGATATAACTCAAAACAAACTAAATGAATTAAAAGGACAAGTTAGATTTTTTCTTGCTTTTGAATATTACAAATTAATAACTCGTTTTAGAGATGTACCACTTATTACAAAAGTATTAAATATAGAAGAGAGCGATTTAGAAAAATCTCCTAAAGTTAATGTGTTAAATTATATTCTTGAACAACTTGATCTAGCCATTGATTTGTTGCCAACTTCTTATCCTGAGCCAGAAAAAGGTCGCATTACTAAAGGTGCTGCATTATTTCTAAAAGCAAGAGTTCTTCTTTACAATGAACATTGGAGTGAAGCAGCCAATGTTGCAAAACAATTAATCGATTTAAATATATATAAACTTCATCCAAATTTTGAAGAATTATTTCGTTTAGAATTTAACAATAAAAAGGAAGGAATTATTATTGAAAATCAGTATCTTGAAAATATACATGAACATTACTTAAGTTTAAGATTTGCTCCTGTAATGTTTAATGCACATGCTTTAATATTGCCTACCCCTCAATTAGTAGAATCATTTGAAATGAAAGATGGCTTACCAATAAATGAATCACCTTTATATGATCCAAAGTATCCATTTGATAATAGAGATCCTCGATTTTATCATACATTTCTGTGGCATGGACAAATTTTAAATGAAACTCTGCCTCCTTTAGATCTTACTGGTACTGAAATGAACTATGCTTTTACATACATGTATTTTAGAAAAGGAATAGTTGATTTTAGAAATAGATTACGTCCTCAACATCTAAATTGGAATCTTTTCAGATATGCAGATTTGCTGTTAATGTATGCTGAAGCAAAAAATGAAGCCACAGGACCCGACAATTCAGTATATGAAGCACTTGATTTAATTCGCAAACGCGCAGGCATGCCTGTTGTTGATAGAGATAGATATAATAATCAGGAATCATTAAGAACATTTATTAGAAATGAAAGAAGAGTAGAATTGGCCGGTGAAGGACATAGATATGATGATATTATTAGATGGAGAATTGCTGAAGATGTTTTAAATATTGAACTTAAAAGCTTAGACCTATCAGAATGGACTGATGGACCTCTTGATTCAAATGGAATTCCAATACTTAAAGTGAGACCTGTACAATCAAGACATTTTAATCCTGCTAAGCATTATGTATGGCCAATTCCTCAAGTTGCCATTGATCAGTCTAAATTACTTACACAACATCCCGAATGGAAATAAAATTATAAAAACACAGAAATGAAAAATAAACAAATATCAAGAAGACGTTTTATTTCAAAAGGTGTAAATACAGGAATTGGATTAAGTCTTTCTATGAGTACTGGTATTATGTTATTAACTTCTATGAAAAACTCTTATTCAGGTAGTATTTTTCATTTAAAAAAAGGAGAAAAACAAATATTTGTAGACAACAAAATGCTATCCTCTTTGAAAAGTATTCAAAGAAAGACACATATCGCATCAAAACTTGAAATACCTGTACTTGAAGCTGATATGTCATGGGAACAGGGTGAAATATACAATGGAATTAGAGATAGAAGAATTTATATTTTTGGTACTGTATTACATAATAAGGATGCAAATACATTTAGAATGTGGTACAATCGATTTAAACAAAATTATTATGCTATTTCAAATGATGGTATAAATTGGCATCGCCCAAACTTAAACAAACTTGGAGAAAATAATCAAATAGAACTATTTGATTTTGATTCACCAAGTATAATTAAAGATGATTTTGAGCCTAATCCCGCAAAACGCTATAATGCTCATTATAAAGCAGTGGGATATACAAATCAAGGTTATTGTGCTGCATATTCGGCTGATGGTATTAATTGGAAACGATATACCAAAAACCCAATTTTAATTAGTGGTGATACAATAACTTTAGCACAAGATCCAGTAAATGGTGAATATCTTGCTTTTCATAAAGTGAATAATGATCCACGGGTGAATGGTAGACAAGTATTTCTTTCAATCAGTAAAGACATGCAAAATTGGTCAGAACCTTATCCTGTAATGGTTACAGACGAAATTGATCACATAGAAGCTAGAAAGTTAGAAGGTGGAACGCATTCTGAATTTTATAATATGTCTGCTTTCCCTTATGCAAATCAATGGCTTGGTATGGTAACTCATTTTAGAAGAACCGGAGAACCAAAAAAAAAGATTTTTAACACAAGTGGTCATAGACAAAGTTTCGATGAAGGCCCTATTGATGTACAGTTAGTACATAGCCGTGATGGCAGAAACTGGGAACGTTGTTCAGATCGTACACCAATTATTCCTCTAGGTCCATACGAGTATGATTCTGGTAGTATATTAGGACTATGCAATTCTCCTGTTATTGTTGGAGACGAAATGTGGATGTATTATACTGCTATGACTACACCACATGGTGGATATGTTCCTGAAAAAGTAATGTCAATTGCACGTGCTTCTTGGAAAATTGACAGATTAGTCTCTATGCAATCCAAGGAATCTAAAGGATTAATAGAAACAGTTCCTTTATTACCTGATGGGAAAGAGTTATATGTTAATGTAAATACAAAAAACGGAAATCTAATGGTTGAAGTTGTTGATTTAAACAGAGAAGTAATTCCAGGTTACGAGATGAAAAATTGTAAAGTAATAAAGGTCGATTCAGTAAAACAAAAAGTAATATGGAATAATAATGAAAAACTACCTGAAAACAAACCTTTTTGTATACGTTTTACTTTAGAAAATGGAGATTTATTTAGCTACCTAATTGATTAACAACCCTTTAAATCAAAAAAAAATAAATATCAAAGACTGGTTTAAATCAGTCTTTGACAAATAAACTTTCATCTAATGCGAAGCATACTTATTTTACTTTTTATTACTATTCTTAACTTTTATTCTTATTCAAATAACAGAGTTTCTCAAAATGAATGGTTACAGTTAACATCAACTAATATTCCAGATATTCCAATTCAAAATGGACTATTTGGAGCATTTATTGGTTTAAACAATAATGTAATTATTGTAGCTGGGGGTTCTTATTGCAGTCAATATTTGAATGAAAGTAAGAATGAGTTTTTTAATGATTCCATTTTTGTGTGTATTAAAAATGGTGAAAATTACCAATGGAAATACGCCGGAAAATTACCATATCCAATTGCTCATGGTTCAGCAGTTGCTACAAACAAAGGATTATTATGCATTGGAGGCGAAAATAATAAAAAAAAATTCAATGATGTTTTTTTACTAAGCTGGAATTCAGAAAAACAAAAAGTTGATATCAACAACAATTTTCCAATTCTGCCTGAAGCTTCTTCACATATTTCTGCCTCAATAATCAACAACACGATTTATGTAATTGGAGGTAAAATTCAAATAAACGGAACAGAAGTTATCTCGAACAATTTTTGGAAACTAAACATAAATGATGCAGCAGCCATATGGCAAAATTTGAATTTTTATCCTGGTGAAAACAGATTTGGTGCATCACTTGTAAAACAATCCAATGGTGAAAATGATTGTCTATTTCTTTTTGGTGGCAAATCAGAAACTGAGTATATTTTTGATACATATATGTATGATCCAAAAAAAGCAGGAAAATCAAGTCAATGGAAAAAGCTTAAAAACATACCACATTCAGTGCTAAATGCACCAGCATTAGCTATCGGAGGTTCACAAATTTTAATTTTCAGTGGCTATTTTGAAGAAAACAACAGCAATCCTTTGGATATTCAAAATCATAATTTCTTTTCAAAAGAAATTCTTTCCTACAATACAATAACCAATGTGTGGCATAAAGTAGGAGATTTACCATGGGGTGTAGTAAATACAACAGCATTAATGTGGGAGGAACAAATTATTATTGCTGGTGGTAAATTTAAACCTGGCGATCAAACATCCAAGATAATTACAGCTTTTATTAATCCGAAAAATCGCAAAAATTTTTCTTCCATTGATTATTATTTACTGTTTATTTATCTGGGGTTAATAGCTTTTTTAGGTTACTTTTTTTCCTCGAAAAATAAATCTACTAAAGACTTTTTTTTAGGTGGACAAAAAATTCCATTTTGGGCTGCCGGATTAAGCATGATGGCTGCTCAGGTTAGTTCAATTGGGTTCATGTCCATACCTGCAAAATCTTTTGCCACTAACTGGAGTTATTTCGCAGGTGTATTTACTTGGTTTATTGTAGTACCGATTGTGATTTATGCTTTTGTACCATTTTACCGAAGATTAAATGTTACCAGTGCATATGAATATCTTGAAAAAAGATTTAATTCCTTTATAAGAAAATTTATAGCTGCACTATATCTTTTATTTCAGCTTACAGGAAGACTTGGTGCAATTATCTTTTTACCAGCAATTGCATTGTCGGCTGTAACCGGAATAAATGCTATTACTTGCATTCTTATCATAGGAGGGCTCTCTACATTATACACTGTTTTAGGTGGAATGCATGCTGTTATCTGGATTGATGTAATACAAGCTATTGTATTATTTGGTGGAATCTTTTTAATAATAATTTATGTTTTTCTTAATATTGATGGAGGTGTTACAGTTTTTACCAATATAGCTTTTAATGATAATAAATTTAGTTTAGGAAGTTTTGATATTGATTTTACAACAGCTGTTTTTTGGGTAATCTTTATTGGCAATCTTTTTCAAAGACTAGGAACCATGTCAACAGATCAATCAACAGTTCAAAGATATTTAACAACTTCTAATGAAAAAGAAACTAATAAAGCATTATGGACAGATGCTGCAGTTTCTATTCCATGGGCATTAGCAGTTTTTGGTTTAGGAACTGTTTTATATGTTTTTTATAAAATTAATCCAGAACTTATGGACCCAACTCTTACTAATGATGAAATCGTCCCTTTCTTTATCGGACAAATTCTTCCACCTGGGATAAGTGGAATTATCATTGCTGCAATTTTTGCTGCTTCTATGTCAAGTGTAGATAGTTCCATTCACAGTTCGACAACTGTCGTAATGCGTGATTTTATAAATAAATGGACAAAAAACAAAACTGAATTAAAGAAAGTATCAATTGCACGCTTTATAACAATCATAATTGGAATAATGGGAACGATTATCGCTCTAATAATGACATTATACGATATTAATTCAGTTTGGGATATTGTACTCGAATTTGCAAGTCTATTTACTGGTGCCATGACTGGTGTTTTTATGCTTGGTATTTTTAGTACCCGGGCAAACGGTAAAGGTGCAATTATAGGTACACTAACAAGTGCAGCAATCTTACTCGTAATAAAAAAATTCACCTCTTTACATTTTTTCTTATATAGCGGCATTGGCATTATAAGCTGTATGCTAATCGGTTACATAGCAAGTTTTCTTTTTTTATCAGAAAAAAGTACAGAAGGCTTAACTATATATTCCATATCAACAAAAAAATAAATTAATTATATGAAACAAATTTTTTATAACCAAAATATTCCTGTTTACAATGATTATGATGTAGTAGTATGTGGCGGAGGTCCTTCAGGTTCAATTGCAGCACTTTCTGCAAAAAGGGAAGGTCTTAAAACTCTCCTTGTGGAAGGTATGGGCCAACTGGGTGGAATGGCTGTTACTGGATTAGTTTCTCACTGGTTAGGCGGAAGAACACAAGAAGGCAAATGGGTGGTGGGTGGTTTATTCAAACAACTTGCACAAGAAGCAACAAGCAGAGGTTTTGCAGTTTTACCGAAATTAAAGGAAAATGAAAAATATCATCCTTACGCATGGTACAACTGGTTTATTCATGGAGTGCCTTTAGACCCTTTTAAAATTGACCTTTTATTAGATGAAAAAATGGAAAAGGCTGGTGTGGATGTATTGCTTCACACACAAGTTGTTGATGTAATTGTTAAAAATAAAATTATTACTCATATAATCTTATATAACAGAAGCGGACTTTTTGCAGTTAAAACCAAAGCTGCAATTGACGCAACTGGCAATGCAGATATTGCAGCATTCAGCGGGTGTAAAACAGTAAAAGGTAGAAGAGAAGATGGAAAAATGACTGTTTCATCTTTGATTTTTCATGTTTATGGAGTTGATCAGAATGAATTAACAAAAGCTATTGAAGAAAACAGAGATCCAAAATTCAGAGATTTAATAAATTCACTAAAAGAAAAAGGTGAATGGAATCTTCCAGGCGATATTTTTGTTTGCAGTAAACTTACGAAAAATGGTGAATTTTATATTAACACGACTCATTTAATTGGAATTGACGGCACTGATGGTTTTTCAATTTCAAATGGCATGAAAACAGGAAGAAAAAATGTACACCATTTAATGAATATTTTAAATAAATATTTCCCCGGATTTCAAAATGCTAAGATTAAAACTATTGCACCGCAATTAGGTATTCGTGAAACGAGAAGAATTATTGGAGAATATAAAATGACCGTGGATGATTTAATTAATGACCGTCTGTTTGACGATTCTATAGGATTCAGCATGTATGGTTGGGATTTATCTGATCCTGATAAACCATCTGTTCAACCCTTTGTAGATGATGAAAAATCAGGATATAAGTATAAAGTAAAAAAAGGACTAAGCACTCCCATTCCATACAGAGTGATGGTACCACAACCTGTTCAAAATTTAATTTGTCCGGGCAGGGCAGTAAGTGTTGAACGACAGGTATTAGGCACAATAAGAGTAATGGCACCCTGCATGGCTATGGGAGAGGCTGCTGGTATGGCTGCATCACAAGTTATCAAAGATAATATTTCATTTTCAAAAATTGATATTCAAAAACTTCGTCAAGAATTAAAAAAACTTGGTGCTATTGTAGAAAAAAAACAATTACCTGAAATATATCCACGAGTTGACCAAACTTAATTTTATAAATTATAAAAATAGATAATACATTATGAAACAAATTTTTTATAACCAAAATATTCCTGTTTACAATGATTATGATGTAGTAGTATGTGGCGGAGGTCCTTCAGGTTCAATTGCAGCACTTTCTGCAAAAAGGGAAGGTCTTAAAACTCTCCTTGTGGAAGGTATGGGCCAACTGGGTGGAATGGCTGTTACTGGATTAGTTTCTCACTGGTTAGGCGGAAGAACACAAGAAGGCAAATGGGTGGTGGGTGGTTTATTCAAACAACTTGCACAAGAAGCAACAAGCAGAGGTTTTGCAGTTTTACCGAAATTAAAGGAAAATGAAAAATATCATCCTTACGCATGGTACAACTGGTTTATTCATGGAGTGCCTTTAGACCCTTTTAAAATTGACCTTTTATTAGATGAAAAAATGGAAAAGGCTGGTGTGGATGTATTGCTTCACACACAAGTTGTTGATGTAATTGTTAAAAATAAAATTATTACTCATATAATCTTATATAACAGAAGCGGACTTTTTGCAGTTAAAACCAAAGCTGCAATTGACGCAACTGGCAATGCAGATATTGCAGCATTCAGCGGGTGTAAAACAGTAAAAGGTAGAAGAGAAGATGGAAAAATGACTGTTTCATCTTTGATTTTTCATGTTTATGGAGTTGATCAGAATGAATTAACAAAAGCTATTGAAGAAAACAGAGATCCAAAATTCAGAGATTTAATAAATTCACTAAAAGAAAAAGGTGAATGGAATCTTCCAGGCGATATTTTTGTTTGCAGTAAACTTACGAAAAATGGTGAATTTTATATTAACACGACTCATTTAATTGGAATTGACGGCACTGATGGTTTTTCAATTTCAAATGGCATGAAAACAGGAAGAAAAAATGTACACCATTTAATGAATATTTTAAATAAATATTTCCCCGGATTTCAAAATGCTAAGATTAAAACTATTGCACCGCAATTAGGTATTCGTGAAACGAGAAGAATTATTGGAGAATATAAAATGACCGTGGATGATTTAATTAATGACCGTCTGTTTGACGATTCTATAGGATTCAGCATGTATGGTTGGGATTTATCTGATCCTGATAAACCATCTGTTCAACCCTTTGTAGATGATGAAAAATCAGGATATAAGTATAAAGTAAAAAAAGGACTAAGCACTCCCATTCCATACAGAGTGATGGTACCACAACCTGTTCAAAATTTAATTTGTCCGGGCAGGGCAGTAAGTGTTGAACGACAGGTATTAGGCACAATAAGAGTAATGGCACCCTGCATGGCTATGGGAGAGGCTGCTGGTATGGCTGCCTCACAAGTTATCAAAGATAATGTTTCATTTTCAAAAATTGATATTCAAAAACTTCGTCAAGAATTAAAAAAATTTGGTGCTATTGTAGAAAAAAAACAATTGCCTGAAATATACCCACGTGTTGACCAAACTTGAAAATACTTCTATTTTACAAAAATGATTAAATTATGAAAAAAGCAAATTCAAATTCTCAAAAAAATATTGATAAATATAAGATTCGTACCGGAATCATTTATCGAAATTCAAAGCCACATTTGTATAGTAAACATGCATACTTTCCATCTATTGTAGTTTTAAACAATGGAGATATGCTTGCATCAATTGTAATTGGAGAGGCATTTGAAGCAATTAATTCAAATATCTATATTACTCGTTCAAAAGATAAAGGTGAAACGTGGGACACACCTGCTTTGTTGGTTAAAAGTAATCAAGAAAAATTCATATCACTATATGGTCGAATCGCTTCAATTCATGACGAATCAATTATAGTGAATATTTTAAAAATGTATCGTGAATCATTCCTTGAAGAAGGATTGACAAATCCAAAAAATATGGGGTTTGTACCAACTGATTTAATGTTAATAAATTCTAAAAATCTTGGATATGACTGGAGTAATTTAAAATTAGTTAAACCTTCGTTAATTGGTCCGGCATTTGAAATGTGCAGTCCACTTATTCCACTTAAAGATGGGCGATTACTTTGGCCTACATCTACTTGGCGCGGTTGGAATGGATACTCTCCAAACGGCATGAAAATGATAGCCTTAATTTCTTATGACAATGGCAAAACATGGCCGGAACATACTGATATTATAAATAGTTATAAAAAAGGAATTATTTTTTGGGAAGGAAAAGTTATTGAATTAATTGATGGTTCTCTGTTGGCTGTTGCATGGGCCTTTGATGAAAAAAATAATATAAATCTGCCTAACCAATTTGCTATTAGTCACAATGGTGGCAAAACATGGTCATCTCCTACATCGACTAATATTTTGGGTGAAACAATGTCAGTTTTATCTTTAACAAATGGTAAAATACTTGCAGTTTATAGAAGAATGGACAAACCCGGTTTATGGCTTTCTTTAGTTTCATTAAGGCACAATAAATGGATAAACGAAAAAAGTATTCCTCTTTGGGGCAATATTATGCATAATTTAACTAACAGAACAGACAGCATGGTAGAAAATTTCAATAAACTAAGATTCGGTGCGCCCTGTATTAATTTAATTAATGACACGACTGTTTATATTGCTTTCTGGTGTTATGAAGATATGGTATCCAATATCAGATGGTTTAAACTTAATATAGAATCTTTGATTGACTAAAAGTTTTTTAAATAAAATAAATATGAAACAACAGATTACCCGAAGAAACTTTCTTACCAAAAGTGCAGGTATTGGACTAGGAACAAGCCTTATTCCAGCAACGGCCTACTCACTCCTGTCTTGTTCAGATAATAGTAATAATAACAAACATATTCCGCTTGTAAAAAAAGGTGAAAAGCAATTATTTGCCGATGATGATATGATTGCCCGGATTAATAATGTCAGACGCAAAGTTCATACTGCATCCAAACTTAATTTTCCTGTTCTTGAAGCAGATATGCCTTGGGAAACCGATAAAAGATTTCATGACGAAGACAGGAGAATATATATTTACGGTACAGTTATGCAGGATACTGATACAGGTTTTTATAAAATGTGGTACAACCGATATAACAAAAACTATTATGCATTATCGAAAGACGGAATCAACTGGCATAGACCTGAATTAGGTTTTTTAGGTAAAAATAACATGATAAATCTTTTTGATTTTGATAGTCCCAGTATTATAAAGGATGAATGGGAAACAGATCCTTCTAAACGGTATAAAGCCATAGGTTATAAAAGTGGAAATTGTTATGTGGCATTTTCATATGATGGATTAAATTGGAAATTATATCCTAAAAATCCTGTTTTCATTAGTGATGACACTATGACACTTGCTCAAGACCCTAAAACTAGAGAGTTTCTAGTTTTTCACAAAAGCAAAAATGAGAAAGCAGTAGGTCGTCAAGTAGCACTTACTATTAGTAAAGATATGCAAAACTGGTCAAAATCAGAATTGGTTATGACAACAGATGAAATTGATCATCAAGAAGCTAGACTATTAGAAAAAGGTACACGTTCTGAGTTCTATAATATGTCTGCCTTCCCCTATGGAAATCAATGGTTAGGTTTAGTTACACTTTTCAAGCGTAACGGTAAACCTAATATCTTAAAAAAATCTGGCCAAAGTCCAGATGATGGAATAATTGATATAAGACTGGTACATAGCAGAGATGGAAGGAAATGGGAACGATGTTCTGATCGTTCTCCTGTTATTCCCTTGGGACCATTCTATTATGATTCGGGCAGTATTTTAGGATTATGTAATTTTCCTGTTATTACCGACAACGAAATCTGGATATATTATACTGCTATGACCACTTCACACGGAGGTGCATTACCGGAAAAGGAAATGTCGATTGCCCGCGCAGCATGGAGACTGGACGGTTTGGTTTCAATGAGGGCACATGATGATATGGGTACAATTGAAACTGTATCCTTTATTCCGGATGGAAAAAGATTATATGTTAACGCAAATGTCAAGCAAGGACAATTAATGGTAGAAGTACTTGATAGTAATAAAAACGTTATACCCGGGTATGATAAGAATACAAATTTAATAGAATATGTAGATTCAATAAAACTTCCTATCAAATGGAATAATTCAGATATGCTTCCAAGACAAAAACCAATTAGTTTAAAGTTTTATTTAAAAAAAGGAGACTTATTTAGTTATTCAATCGTGTAATAATTTTTAAATTATTTTAAAATGAAAAAACATTTTTCCAGAAGAAAGTTTATCACTAGAAGCATGGGAGTAAGTATCGGGTATTATATCTTACCTAGCCAGCTTTTCTCTTTAAATAATCATTATATCCACGAATTGCATTCTGTTAAATCAGAAGTAAGCCAATTATTTGTTGATGATGAAATGATTCTAAAAATGAATAATGTTGTTCGTAAAGTACATCCCGCAACAAAACTTGAATACCCTGTTCTTGAGGCCGATACGCCATGGGAACAGGGGGAAATTTATGATGGTAAAAAAGATCGACGTATATACATATATGGAACAGTACTTCATGATAAAAGTCAAGGCAATTTCAAAATGTGGTATAATCGGTTAAGAAATAATTATTATGCAACTTCTGATGACGGTATTAACTGGCAAAGACCTAATCTTAATTTGTTGGGAAAAAACAATATGATTAACCTTTTCGATTTTCATTCCCCAAGTTTTATTTTTGATGAAAAAGAATCGAATCCTGCAAAACGATATAAAGCGATTGGCTCAACAAGAGAAGGTTACAAAGCTGCCTATTCAGCCGATGGATTAAATTGGACATTATATCCTAAAAATCCAATATTAAAAAGCAGTGATACAATTACATTCATCCAAGATCCAGAAAACGGCGAATATCTAGCTTTTCATAAAATAAATAATGATCCGCGTGTTAAAGGGCGCCAAGTTTTTCTTTCGGTTAGCAAGGATATGCAAAACTGGACTGCTCCCGTTCCTGTAATGGTCACTGATGAAATCGATCACATGGAAGCCCAGAAACTGGAAGGAGGCACACATTCTGAATTTTATAATATGTCTGCTTTTCCTTACAGCAATCAGTGGCTTGGCTTTGTAACCCATTTTCGTAGAACAGGTGAACCAAAAATGAAAATCTTTGATGGGGGTCATAGACAAAGTTTTGCGGAAGGCCCAATCGATATTCAACTTGTACATAGCAGAGATGGTCGTAAATGGAATCGCTGTTCTGATCGCAGTCCTGTTATTCCATTGGGGCCTTCCCATTATGATTCCGGCAGCATATTAGGATTATGCAACTCACCTATTATTGTAGACGACGAAATATGGGTGTATTATACTGCTATGACCACTTCGCACGGAGGAGCATTACCAGAGAAGGAAATGTCAATTGCCCGTGCTACATGGAGATTAGATGGCTTGGTTTCAATGAGGGCACATGATGATATGGGTACAATTGAAACTGTATCCTTTATTCCGGATGGAAAAAGATTATATGTTAACGCAAATGTCAAGCAAGGACAATTAATGGTAGAAGTACTTGATAGTAATAAAAACGTTATACCCGGGTATGATAAGAATACAAATTTAATAGAATATGTAGATTCAATAAAACTTCCTATCAAATGGAATAATTCAGATATGCTTCCAAGACAAAAACCAATTAGTTTAAAGTTTTATTTAAAAAAAGGAGACTTATTTAGTTATTCAATCGTGTGATGTAATTATAAAAATAAATATATAAACATCAAAAATAAATGTAAAACATAGATTTCAATTGCGGTCCGAGCAGGCTTCCGTTAAAAAGTTTTGATGAAAAATTATCAGAAAATCTTGTAAAGGAAATTAACAGTCTGGGATTTTTAAAACTGAATATATAAGGCAACCGGCAAATCACTAATGATGAAAAAAAATATTTCAATTACGCTCTTCATATTACTGTCATTTCTTACT
This sequence comes from uncultured Mariniphaga sp., assembly GCA_964643695.1. GTDB lineage: Bacteria > Bacteroidota > Bacteroidia > Bacteroidales > Prolixibacteraceae > Mariniphaga. The sequence goes on from CAZXTX010000015.1 coordinate 18,318, forward strand.
TTCCCAAACCTGCTGACTGCACAAATTAATACTCAGACTCTCTGGCAACAGGGAACCGGAAAGTACAACAACTACCGGATTCCATCGGTAATTGTAACACAGCAGGGAACTCTTCTGGCTTTTTGTGAAGGCCGCGAAGCCGGAGATACGGGCAACATTGACCTCTTGATGAAATGCTCCGAAGACAACGGCAAAACATGGAGCAGCGAACAGATTATATGGAATGACGGCAACAACACCTGCGGAAATCCCTGTCCGGTTGTTGATAAAGAAACCGGCCGGATCTGGCTTTTCATGACCTGGAATAACGGTAAAGACACCGAAACCGAAATTATTCGCAAAACCTCTGTTTCGCCACGAATACCTTATGTCTGCTTTTCGGATGATGACGGAAAAACCTGGTCGAAGTCTGAAAACCTATCCAAAACCTGTCGCGATGATTCCTGGGGATGGTATGCCACCGGCCCCGGAATCGGTATTCAGCTAAGAAACGGACCACACAAAGGCCGCCTTGTCATTCCTGCAAATCACAGCTATGACGACCCTGACGGAAAAATTCGCAACGGCCCGTATAGTTACGGCTCTCATATTATCTATTCCGACGACCATGGAAAAACATGGCAGATAAGTGAGGCAATCAGGCCCGGATGCAACGAAAGTCAGGCAGTCGAACTTACAGACGGGACAGTGCTGATGAATATGCGCTCCTACAACAACCAGCATTGCAGGGCGGTAAGCTACAGTAATGACGGCGGCACCACCTGGTCTGATATTGGGCACGATTACCAGCTGATTGAATCAATTTGTCAGGCCGGTTTGCTAAACTACGGAGAATACAATGGGATACAGATGTATCTTTTTCTCAATCCTGCTGTACCATCGGGTAGAAACCACATGACCCTTAAAGCAAGTTTCGATAACTGTAAAAGCTGGAGCAACAGCAAACTGGTTTATGCAGGCCCGTCAGCCTACTCCTGCCTTACAAAATTACCGGACAGACAGATTGGAATGCTGATTGAAGCAGGTGAAAAAAGTCCATATGAAAAACTGATATTTATTACTATGGAACCGGAAATATTATTTTCTCCGGGAACAATTCTAGAAGAAATATAACCTCGCACGTAGGCGCAAAATACTATAGAAGAAAACTTTTTATCTCCTTGTCACAGATTTGTCAAATGAACCACAACAGACATATAAATCAGATAGGAAAAACCATCTCTTTTATGTACTATTATGGTGGTTAAAATGAACCTGTAAAATTATCGAATGAGGTACATTCTTTTTATCCTTTATTTCTTAGTGTATACTCCTGTTATTCATGCAGAAGACAGCTATCTCACTTTTTCCACACTCCCGGAGCTGCCGCCGAACGAAGACTACAGCTTCCAGTCCGGACTGGCAGGTCTTTATGCGGGTGTTGACAATGACGTTTTAATCGTGGCAGGAGGTGCCAACTTCCCGGATAAAGTTCCGTGGGAAGGCGGCACAAAAAAATATTACAATGAGATTTTCATTTTACAAAAAGATGGTGCAGGAGAATACCTGTGGAAAAAAAGCAGATCAAAACTACCGTTTAAGGCAGGTTACGGAGGTGCTGTTTCAACCCGGCACGGATTGTTCTGTTTTGGCGGGAATACCGAAAAAGAGGCTGTTTCACAAAGCTGGTTTCTGAAATATAATCGTGAAAGTGAAGATTTAGAAGTTAAACCGGGCCCCGGACTTCCGGCGCCGCTGACAAACTTTGCCTTTGCCCTGATTGACAATAAAATTTTTGTTGCAGGCGGGCAAAATTCACCTGACGGCATTTCGGTAAATACTTTTTATTCACTCGACATCTCAGGCAATGAACCGTCCGGCTGGAAATGGGAACAGCTTCTTTCATGGCAGGGAAAGTCACGTGCATTTGCGGTTGGAGCCGCACAGAGCAACGGCTTGACAAACTGCTTTTATCTTTTTTCGGGAAGAAACATCAGCAAAGACAATGAACTTGAAGTTCTTTATGACGCGCACGTTTACGACCCTTCCCTGAAAAAATGGTCTGTTATTTCAGAAGGAAAAAATAAGGAATTCCCTTTTATGGCAGGTACAGCTTTTGCATCAGGAGCAAGTTCCATCATATTTACATCGGGAGCCGATGGCAAACAATTAAAAAAACAGCTGAGCATTGAAAAGCAAATTGCAGAACTTTTAGCAATCAGAGACAAGGATATTGACAATGAACCCGGAATAAAAAGTTTACAAAAGGAGCTGATT
>CAZXTX010000016.1:0-3067 GCA_964643695.1 uncultured Mariniphaga sp.
GTTTTCATTAATTCTGCCTGTTGCCGAAGCGGAAGATTTTATTGAAGCCGCCAAATCTGAAAACCTGTTTTTGTCGCGCCTGACGAAAGTATATCCGCACGAGAATAAAAATCCCAACAGATATTTAATGGAATTTACAAAGTCTGAAAAGAAACCTGATATTGATACTTTGTTTATTCGTAATACAGAAAGCAATGAGTTTACTCAGCAATATAGAAAATTAACCTCCGCTTTTTATCTTAATTTTTAAGCCAGAAACAAAAACGGATTGAATATTCTGTCCATTGTTTTTGAAAATGCGTGAACAGCTTCAAAATCAACTTTAGAACTGGTTCTTTTAATCTGAACTACTTTTTTCTTAAGCATGTTTTCTAAAAAACTGAATCGGCCTGTGTCGGCAGTTCCGCCAAAAGCGGCACTCGCTTTTGAAATTGTCAGCAATTCTTCGGGGAAAGATTCTTCAAGTTGGTTTTGAGCGGTAAACCCAAATTCTCCGGTGCATATAAACAACCCTAATTCTTTTTCTAAAAGTTCATTTAAATTTTCTGTGCAGAATGATTGAATTCTTTTTTGAATCTGGCCAGATTTAATTGAACCTCCCACAATTATGCGGTCATAATCTTTAAGAACCGGCGAAATTGATTTTTTCAAACTCACTACAGCGGTTTTTTCTCCCAAAAAACTTTTCATTTGTTCTGAGATTTTTTCAATGCATTTGCATCCGGGAGCGTAAATAATTATTGTTTTCATGTTTTCATGGTTTTTTTAACAACTCTGTTGTTTTTAAAAATAACGATTATATGTTAAAAATATTTAATTTAAATCAAACAATTGTGTTAAAAATCGGTTAATTCTATAAAATAATCGGTGAAAGTAAAAGACAAATCACTCCTTTATTTTATTTGTACTAATTTTGAAATTTTCTGTAAAAAATATAAGAAATGACAATAGAAATGAAACCGGAAATACAACTTGATATCAATTATTACAAAATCCTGCAGATAAGAAATTTGACTGAAAACACTTTTGTTTTGAGTATGCCGGCACCCAGATTTAAGTTTGATGCGGGGCAGCATATCTCAATCTCTATTGTTGGCGATTATCAGAGCCGTGAATATTCGATATACAGTGGCGAGAAAGATGAAAATCTTGAAGTGCTGGTAAAAGAGGTTGAAGGTGGTTATTTTTCACCCAAACTGAAAGATTTAAAGGAGGGCGATATGGTGGAAGTGCACGGCCCTTTTGGCAGATTTTCCCTTAATCAGGAGAAGATTGAAACTCATCAGCACATATTTATTGCAAGCGGAACAGGCATTGCACCGTTCCGAAGCATGGTAAAAAGTTGTCCGGGATTAAACTACCGTGTTATACATGGCGTGCGCTATGGAATTGAGGCATACGAAAAGGAAGAATATGACAGCAACAAATATCTTCTGTGCACATCGCGTGAAAACAGTGGCGATTACCACGGAAGGCTTACCGGTTACCTGAGTGAGACAGAATTTGATAAAAACTCATATTTCTATTTGTGTGGCAACAGTGACATGATTTTTGACGCTATGGAAATTCTAAAGGAAAAAGGATTCGGGCGCGATGATATTAACGTAGAGGTTTATTTTTGAAAAATATGTCCGGCGAATAACTCTGTTTTATCTGATTTATCAGTTTTTAATTACATTCCAAAAAGGATTTCTGCTCCCCAGAACAGGCTGAAAATGACAATTATGCCGGTAACGGCTCCTGCTGCCAGTACAAGCAGCAGGTTTACCGGAAGCTTTTGTTTTTCATTTTCGGTTCCGGTTGTTATAACAATTTGATTTTGACTCGTCTTTGTTTCCATTTCATTTTATTTTAATTAAAAGACTAAAAAGTCTTTTGTAAAGATATTGTTTTTTTGAAAGAAATGTGTTTAAATTTATTTTGGATTGAGGGTTATTCTTTGAAAGCTTTACAAATAATTAAAGATATTTTCAATTTTACGATATTAAAAAACCGGTGCAAACATAAATTATTTTTGAATTTGTGTTATACAACATATCAAAAAATCATAAAAAGTAAACACAGACTTAATAGTTTATGTGATTTTAGCAAGATGATTGTATGATATATTGCATAATATCAGTTATTTATATTTTGTGAATCTTTCAATTCAATTACCGTGCCTGAAGGCCGGACAAAGTTGTCAGCCATTTTCTTTACTTTTGCAGAAACTTAAAAAAATGGATATAAAAATTCTGCATTTAATTGAAGGAGCAGAAAAGGCTGAGGGGTTAACCGTAATCATCGATGTTTTCAGGGCATTTTCAACTGCATGTTGTGCCATTGCAAAAGGTGCCGAAAAAATAATTCCTGTGGCAGATATTGAAACTGCGTATCTGCTTAAAAAAGAAAACCCTCATTTTATTTTAATGGGTGAGCGCAATGAGATGAAGCCCGAAGGGTTTGATTTTGGAAATTCACCTTCAATGCTGCCACAAAGCGGTTTAAAAGGCAAAACAATTGTTCATACCACCAGCTCGGGAACTCAGGGAATTGAAGCCGCAGTAAATGCTTCCGAAATTATTACCGGCAGTTTTGTGAATGCCGGAGCCATTGTCAGGTATGTTAAAAGGCAAAATCCGGAAATTGTTTCGCTTGTTTGCATGGGCTATGCATGTATGTATCCTACCGATGAGGATACATTGTGTGCAGAGTATATTAAAAACGAACTTACCGGAAAGGTTAATGATTTTGAGGATATGAAAACAGTTATCCGGAATGGTTCGGGGAAACGTTTTTTTGAACCGGAAAATCAGTCGTGGTCACCTGCTGAAGACTTTTTTATGTGCCTCGACCTGAACCGTTTCAATTTTATACTTAAAACCGAACGAAACCGGAATTTATCCATTTTAAATAAAATTGAGGTACCGGAATGATGCGGATATTTTTTTGAAATTAATAATACGCCGGATATGAAACGATATAACTTTGATGAAATTGTAATAAGAAGGGGCACAAACTGCATGAAATATGATGCCCTTGAAAGATTTTTCAATGCTGCCGATATTTTACCCTTATGGGTTGCCGA
>CAZXTX010000016.1:3167-8308 GCA_964643695.1 uncultured Mariniphaga sp.
ATTGTTCAGCCGCCGGTTTATTTTCCTTTTTTTGAAAGTGTAACCGGTACCGGGCGCAAACTAATTGAAAATCCGTTAAAGCTTGAAAACGGGCGTTATACCTTTGATTTTGACGATCTGGTTTCAAAAATTGAAAAAGATACGAAGCTGCTGCTGCTTTGTAATCCGCATAATCCGGGCGGAATGGTGTGGCGCCGCGATGAACTGGAAAAACTTTCCGAAATTTGTATTGAAAACAATATTCTGGTTATTTCTGATGAAATTCATTCCGACCTTGTTTTAAACGGTAACCGGCATATTCCCTTTCCGTCTCTTTCTGTTGAAGCAGCCGAAAATTCGGTGGTGTGCACGGCACCAAGCAAAACATTCAACATTGCGGGAATGGCATCTTCACTGGTTATTATTCCCGATAAAAAGAAGTATGATAAATTTGAAAAAAAACTGAGTACCGGCCATTACGGTATGGGAAATATATTCGGTTCGGCGGCACTTGAGGCGGCTTATGCAAATGGCGACGAATGGCTTGAACAGTTACTTGAGTATTTGTGGGAAAACTATCTTATGCTGGAAGATTTTTTCAGGGAAAACTTACCCCGCGTGGGAGTTATGAAGCCGGAAGCAACCTTTTTGGTGTGGCTGGACTTCAGAAGTTACGGAATGAATGACAGGGAACTTATGAAATTTACTGTTGAAAACGCAAAAGTGGGGCTTAATAACGGCGGGAGATTCGGTACCGGCGGAGACGGGTGGCTGAGGATAAATATCGGATGCCCGCGCAGTGTGCTTAAAGAGGGGCTTGAAAGGCTGAAAACGGCATTTGGCTAATTGCCGAAGTTTTTGTTAATCCAGTCAACTGCCTTTTTAACATCCTGATCTTTCATGCAACGGAAATGCTTTTTCGGGCATTTATCGTATCCGATTTTTGAACACGGCCTGCAATTTAAACCGTTAACTTCTGAAATGTAAGAGGCGTTGTCTGCCATATAGGGTGTCATGCCGAAAGCAGGAACGGTGTTTCCCCAGAAAGAGAGAATTTTCTTTTTGAATGCAGCTGCAATGTGCATCAGTCCGGTGTCGTTGGTAAGTACAATCCGGGCGTTTTGCACCAGTTTGGCAGATTGAAAAAGACTGGTTTTTCCTGCCATGTTTAATACATGGCTTCCGCATTTTGCAGCAATCTCTTCACCGGCAGTTTCTTCATTTCCGCCACCCAATAAAATAACCGGAAATGAAATATTCTTACATATTTCAACAACTTTATCGGCAGGTAATATTTTTGTGTTCCATGTTCCCGCAATTGAGAATGCAATATAACCCCGGTTAAAAGAGGCGGGCAGTGCAGGAGGAGTGTTTGTTTTATTTTCGGGGATAAAGAAATCCAGGCCTTCACCGTCATTTTTTACATCAAATACGGAAAGAGTTTCAAGATACCTGTCAACTATATGAATCTGGGGCATCCGGTCAATTTTGAAATTTGTCAGCAAAAATTTCTCATAATTCAGTTTGTTGAATGAAAATGAAGGCACTTTGAGTTTCTGTTTTACCCGGCTGCTTCTTATATTATTATGCAAATCAATTATATAGTCAATTTGCTCATTTTTTAAGTTTTTGATAATATCATTCAGGTTATCTGAGAAAGTATGCACTTTGTCCACATACGGATTTGATGAAATTATCGGTTCAAAAACTTTTTTTGTTAAAAAATGCACTTCCGCGCCTTCAACCTGTTTTTTAAGGCACCGGACAACCGGCGACGTAAGAACTATGTCACCAATGGAGCTGAATCTTATGATTAGAAATTTTATTTTCAAAGTGTTTCAAGCAGCACAATTATTTTGTTCTCTTTGTTTTCAATAATACCGGATGTTATATCCCATGTAAGCTCACTGCCATTTTTGTCAATTACCCTTATTGTTCCTTTACTCAGGGTTGAAATAATAGGGGCATGGTTATTCAGAATTTCAAACAGCCCTTTGGTCCCCGGAACTCTGATTTGTTTTATTTCTCCTTCGTAGATTTTTTTTTCCGGTGTAATTATTTCGAGAAACATATAAATCTGTTTAAAATTATTTTCCGGTAAGCAGTTTTTCGCCTTTGGCAATTGCTTCTTCGATAGTTCCCACAAGATTAAATGCGCTTTCAGGATATTTGTCCACTTCGCCGTTCAGAATCATGTTAAATCCTTTGATTGTATCTTCAATTGATACGAGTTTTCCTTCAAGGCCGGTAAACTGTGAAGCCACAAAAAACGGTTGTGACAAAAAACGCTGTGCACGGCGGGCACGGTGCACCACAAGTTTGTCATCTTCCGAAAGTTCATCCATTCCGAGAATTGCAATAATATCCTGCAATTCCTTGTAGCGCTGCAGCAGCTGAATAATATTTTGTGCACAGGTATAATGCTCTTCGCCAACGATTTCGGGAGTGAGAATCCGTGATGATGAATCGAGAGGGTCAACCGCAGGGTAGATACCAAGTTCAACAATTTTACGGCTTAACACTGTTGTTGCGTCAAGGTGTGCAAATGTTGTGGCCGGTGCCGGGTCGGTAAGGTCGTCGGCAGGTACATAAACCGCCTGTACAGAAGTGATGGAGCCGTGCTTTGTGGAAGTAATCCTCTCCTGCATAATTCCCATTTCGGTGGCAAGTGTGGGCTGGTATCCTACGGCAGACGGCATTCTTCCCAAAAGAGCCGAAACTTCCGAACCTGCCTGTGTAAAACGGAATACATTGTCGATAAAGAAAAGAATATCTCTTCCTTCGCCGGTTGTTATTCCGCCGTCGCGCAGACTTTCGGCAATAGCCAGGCCGGAAAGGGCAACTCTTGCACGTGCGCCGGGAGGTTCATTCATCTGTCCGAAAACCATTGCCAGTTTCGAGTTTTTCAGTTTTTCACTGTTCACTTTTGATAAATCCCAGCTTCCTTTTTCCATTGATTCACGGAACTCGTCGCCGTAATCCACAATTTTTGCTTCAATCATTTCCCTGAGCAGGTCATTTCCCTCGCGTGTACGTTCGCCAACTCCGGCAAAAACCGATAATCCGCTGTGGGCAAGTGCAATATTATTGATAAGTTCCTGAATTAGCACGGTTTTTCCTACTCCGGCACCTCCGAAAAGACCAATTTTTCCGCCTTTTGCATAAGGCTCAATCAGGTCGATAACTTTTATACCGGTATATAAAACTTCGGTTTCGGTGATTAAATCTTCATATTTTGGCGGGTCATTGTGAATGGTCAACCCTTTTTTGGGAAGTTGTTCAAGTCCGTCGATTGAATCGCCCGTAACATTTACCAGCCTTCCGAGTGTATCCTCTCCCCTGGGCATAATAATCGGCTTGCCGGTGGAAATTATCTCCATTCCGCGTTTAAGTCCGTCAGTGGAATCCATTGCAATGCACCTTACTGTGTTTTCGCCAATGTGCTGCTGACATTCAATAATCAGTTTTGAGTCTCCGTTTCTTACAACCTCAAGAGCATCGTAAATAGTGGGGAGTTCATTATTTTCTTTCTCAAAGCTTACATCGACCACCGGGCCGATAACCTGAATAATTTTTCCTTTGATTTTGTTCATTTGTTTGAAAAATTTGAAAATAGCAAAAAATGCAATTTTTACGCTTCCAAAGTTACAAAAGGATTGAATTTTACCAACACAAAGTATTAATTACTCCGTTTTTAAAATTTTCTTCCCAGCATACTTTTGCTTAATTCGCTAAGATATTTTTTGTTTTCCTTATTTACCGGAATGTTTTTTAAAATTTTTTCCGCACCGGAAAAATAACTTTCAATTAAATCTTCCGTCAGCTCTTTAATTCCGAGCTTATTGTATATTTCGGTAACCGATTCTATTTTTTCTTTTTCACAAAATTCAGTTGCGTTTAACCATTTTTCAAGTTCGGTTTTGATATTATCCGAAGCTTTTTCAAGTGCGGTTATCAGTAAAAATGTTTTTTTGTTTGCGATAATATCGGTGCCTATTTTTTTTCCAAACTTTTTCTGATCGCCGAAAGTGTCAAGCAAATCGTCCTGCAACTGGAAAGCCATTCCTGTGTTAATTCCAAAATCATACAACAGTTTTGAAGTTTCATCTGCCGCATTTGCGAGCATTGCACCTGCCTGCAGGCTGCATGCCAGCAGAACAGCTGTTTTCAGCCTTATCATTTCAAGATATTCATCAACAGTAACATCGCTTCGGTTTTCAAATTCCATGTCGTATTGCTGTCCTTCGCAAACTTCGAGAGCTGTTTCTGTAAACAGCCGGGCAACTTTGAAATTATTTTCGGAATGATTTTCAAAAAGGAGCTGATAGGAGAGAAACGCCATTGCATCACCTGACAGAATTGCACTATTCTCGCTGAATTTTTTATGTACGGTAGGCTGATTGCGTCTTACTTCCGCCTTGTCCATAATATCGTCGTGCAGCAGCGTGAAATTGTGAAACATTTCTACAGCCAATGCTGCAGGAAGTGCATTCTCAATTTCATCCGAAAAAAGGTTGTAAGCCATCAGAAGCAGCAACGGACGAACTCTTTTCCCGCCAACCGCAAGTGAATAATCAACAGGTTTATAAAGTCCGGCAGGCTGTTTTGATTTTAACATTGCAGCCCTTCTGTCCAATTCTATGTTTATTATTTTTTGCAGTTCTTCGGTAGGTATCATCTTAGTCAATTTTTACAGGTGCTTTAATTTTCAGTGCTTCCAATTCAATATCTTCCTCTTCATCAAAAATATTGAGGAGAGGTTCCTTAAAAGCTTTGGTAGCTACGCGGTTTCCGAGGCTTGTAAGGAGCGACGGCAGTAAAATAAGATTTGAAGTAATTGCCACCAGCAAAGTTAATGAAACTAAAATACCCATTGCAACGGTTCCGCCAAATCCGGAAAGTGAGAAAATTCCGAAACCGAAAAACAGAACCACAGCGGTATAGAGCATGCTTACACCGGTCTCCTTCAGTGCAAGTACAACTGAAATTCTGATTTTTGAACCGGTGGCTGCCAGTTCCTGTCTGTATTTTGCCAAAAAATGAATGGCACTGTCAACCGAAATTCCAAAAGCCACGTTAAACACCATTATTGTGGAAGCTTTTATCGGTATTCCCGTAAAACCCATTACGGCAGCAGTAAAAATCAAAGGAATAATATTGGG
>CAZXTX010000016.1:8408-20140 GCA_964643695.1 uncultured Mariniphaga sp.
CTTTTCAAGCTGGTCTAATTTGTTGATGGTTGACATTTGCATAATACCGCCGGGGCGTTTGGTATCAATTACAATTTCCAGAGGCATCAGACCTTCAAAATTTGATTCAAAAAACTTTAAATCTTTATAAACAGGGTCGCTTTCCGGAATATCATCAACCATATAGCCGGAGCTTTTCATCAGTGAAATTCCGAAAAATCCAAATCCCAGAATTACAACTGCTACTATGTAAACGGTTTTGCGGTGGTTTCCGGTAATATATACGAGTCTGCGGATAATTGATTTTACAAATTTGTTGTTCAGATGATTTACATGCCGGCTTGAGGGCGGATCAATAAATGTGAAAATAATGGGAATCAGCATAAGCGACAAAAGGTACAATCCCATTATGCTTAAAGAGGCAACAATTCCGAACTGCCTTAAAATATCACTTCTGACAATTACAAAAGTTGCAAAACCGGCAGCCGTGGTAAGATTTGTCATGAATGTGGCATTGCCTATTTTCATTATCACTCGTTGCAAAGCTTTTATTTTGTTGCCGTGATTTACAAATTCATGATGAAACTTGTTCATCATATATATGCTGTTGGGAATTCCAATGACAATAAGAAGAGGCGGAATCATACCCGACAGAATAGTTATTTTGTAGCCAAACAATGCCAAAATTCCCATTGCCCATATAACTCCCGTAATTACTATTATTACCGGAAAAAATACCGCTTTAAAAGACCTGAAAAAGAGATAGAGAACAATTATGCATATTATCAGTGCAAGAACACTGAACATGTACAGTTCTCTTTTGATTTTTATTGCGTTTACCACACGAATATACGGCAGGCCGGAATAGTGGAGATCAATCTGCTGCTCTTTTTCAAAGTTGCGGGCAATTTTCTGAATAGATTTTACCATCTTTTCCCGCTCTTTTGTGTGCATCTTATCTTTATTAACCGTAATGGCAAGCAGATAAGTCATGGTTTCAGGATTATAAAGGAGATCCCTGTAAACCGGCAGACTTTTAAACAGTACGGCATAATTGTCCAGCTCTTCCTGAGTTGAAATATTATCGGGAAAAACTTTTTCAATCTCAAATATGTGTTCTTCCGTGTTTTTCTTCAGGTTGTAGCTGTTTGCCACCGAAAGAAGGTCTTCAACGCCATCCACTTCAGATAATTGCGAACATAATGATTCCCAGGCTTTAAATCTGCCGAGCTGAAAAAAAGATGAATCCTGTACGCCTATTATAATGAGATTGCCTTCTTCTCCGAATATCTCAACAAAATTCTGATAATCTTTATATGCCTGATCTTTCTTAGGAAGAAGAGAGGCATATTCATACGACATTTCAACTTTTTGGGATTTGTACCCTAAAAACAATGTGAGAGCAGCCAAAATGCTTAGAAGAAGTATTCTATTTCTCAGGATAATACCTGATATTTTCAACCACATTTACTATATATTCAAATAAAAAATGCGAAATTAAAAGAAAATACCATATCAGAAGATAAATAGATAAATTAAAGAAAAACTTTTTATGAATTTTATATATGCTGGTTTCTTAACAGATTTAAATATGAATAATCAAATCTGTTTTTCTCATCATAAAAATCTTCACGTTGCATCTCCTGCCATTCTGAAAAATCAATCTCAGGGAAAAAAACATCGGCTTCAAATGGTTTGTGTACAAGGGTCAGGTACAGTTTTGATGCAAGCGGATAAAACTGACGATAAACCATGCCACCGCCAATAACAAATGCTTCTGTTTCGGTTTTTACCTTTTCAAGTGCTTCTTCAACAGAAAACACAATTTCACACCCCGGAAAATTATCGTCGGGTTTATCTGTAATTACAATGTGACGGCGGTTAGGTAACGGCCATTTCGGAAGGGAAAGCAATGTGTTGCGCCCCATAATCAGACTGTGCCCGGTGGTGATTTGTTTGAAACGTTTTAAATCATTTGGCAGGTGAAACAGCAAATCATTGTTTTTGCCAATTGCAAAGTTTTCAGCAATGGCAACTATTATAGAAATATTTTCATGAATCATTTTATTCGGTGTTGCTCTAACTTGACTCGATTATTTTAACAAAATAAAAATTTAGGGTGTTTATACCGCTACTTTTCCTTTTATGTGGGGATGAGCCTGATAACCCGTCAGTTCAAAATCTTCAAATTTAAAATCGAAAATGCTTTTTACGTCAGGATTGATTTTCATTTCGGGAAGCGGATATGGCTCGCGTGTAAGCTGCAATTTTACCTGTTCAATGTGGTTTGAGTAGATGTGCACATCGCCAAGGGTATGAACAAAATCGCCCGACTGAAGTCCGGTTACCTGTGCCATCATAAGCGTAAGCAGTGCATATGAAGCTATATTAAACGGCACTCCGAGAAAAACATCTGCACTGCGCTGGTAGAGCTGGCATGAAAGTTTTCCTCCCGCAACATAAAACTGAAACAGTAAATGACACGGGGGCAGGTTCATTTTGTCCAGTTCGCCCACATTCCATGCATTAACGATGTGCCGTCTTGAGTCGGGATTGTTTTTAATTGAGTTTACCACATTGGTAATCTGGTCGATATGCCTGCCTTCGGGTGTTGGCCAGCTTCGCCACTGATAGCCGTAAATATGGCCAAGATTTCCGTTTTCATCGGCCCATTCGTTCCATATCCTGACTCCGTTGTCCTGCAGGTATTTTATGTTGGTGTCGCCCGCAATAAACCAGAGCAGTTCATGTATAATTGATTTTAAATGCAGCTTTTTTGTGGTTATAACCGGAAAACCCTCGCTCAGATTAAACCGCATCTGATGACCGAAAACACTGATTGTTCCGGTTCCCGTACGGTCTTCTTTTTCAACTCCGTTTTCCAATATTGTTTCCAGCAGATTTAAATACTGTTTCATTTTAATGAATCTTTTCCGTTTCCTGCAAAATTAATCATTCAAAAAGCAATGGCGCAGTTTTGACATATATAGATATTCACAATTATTTTTTGTGTTGTTAATTATGCCGGTTTTATTGTTCAGAATTTTATTTTTAGCTGTTCGGTTTGCAGTCTGAACGACAGGCGGTGATATTTTGAAATGCCGTATTTTGCAATGGCTTCCCGATGCTCAGGTGTGGGATAGCCTTTGTTTTTACCCCATTTGTACCATGGGAATTCAAGATTGATTTTTTCCATAAATTCATCGCGCCATGTTTTTGCCAGTACCGATGCTGCTGCTATAGAATAGTATTTTGCATCACCTTTTACTATGCAGGTGAACGGAATATCAGTCTGCGGCCTGAATCGGTTACCGTCAATCAGCAGGTGCCGGGGTTTTGTATGCAGCTTTTTAACCGCAAGGTTCATTGCAAGGAATGAGGCGTTAAGTATGTTTATTTTGTCAATCTCTTCGTTTGAAACCATCTCCACGGCCCAAGCCAAAGCTTTTTCTTCTATAAGCGGACGTAAACTTTTTCGCTGAGTTTCAGTCAGTTTTTTTGAATCATTCAATATTCCGTAATCAAAACCGGCAGGCAGAATTACTGCTGCTGCCACAACCGGGCCTGCCAGGCACCCCCTTCCGGCCTCGTCACACCCCGCTTCTAAAATTCCTTCTTTATAAAAAGGCAGTAGTTTTTGCATTATTCGTAATTTTAACGACTTCTGTAAATTAATTTTTTTTCTGAAAAATTTACTGGTAAATTTGTTCTGTATAAAATCACAAACAAAAATAACTAAAATGAGAAAGCCATTCATATTAATTGCAATAATTGCTCTTTTTGCCTGTTCAAAATCACCCAAACAACCGGTTTTAATCGATGAAACAACCTTTTCTGACGTTCTGAACGGAAAACAGGTGAAACTTTACACTCTTGAAAACAAAAATGGAGTTACTGCACAAATTACCAATTACGGCGGCCGGGTGGTAAGCCTTTGGGTTCCCGATAAAAAGGGAAACTTTGCCGATATAGTTACCGGTTACGAAACTCTGGACGGATACTTAAATTCAAATGAAGTTTATTTCGGAGCTCTGATAGGACGTTATGGCAACCGGATTGCCAAAGGGAAGTTTGTAATTAACGATACGATCTACTCGCTGGTGCAAAATAACGGGAAAAATCATCTTCACGGAGGCAGAAAAGGATTTAACGATGTAATATGGGATGCTTCGCAGCCTGACGGGCAGACACTTGTCCTCACTTATCTTTCGCCTCATATGGAAGAGGCATATCCCGGAAACTTAAGTGTAAAGGTACAATATCAGTTAACTGACAACGATGAACTGAAAATTGAATATTGGGCTTCAACCGACCGGGTTACCTATGTTAATCTTACACATCATTCATTTTTTAATCTGAAAGGTGACGGAAACGGAACTATCAACGACCACGTTTTACAGATAAATGCCGATTATTACACTCCGGTTGACAAAGATCTGATTCCCACCGGTGAAATTGCCCCTGTTGAGGGTACGCCAATGGATTTCAGAAAACCTGTGGCAATTGGCGATAGGGTGAATGATGATTTTGAACAGTTGAAATTCGGTGAGGGATATGACCACAACTGGGTTCTGAACCGGTCACAAAGCGGATTAAACTTTGCTGCGCGTGTTACTGAACCTGTTTACGGCCGTACTCTTGAGGTTTATACAAATGAACCGGGCCTTCAGTTTTACGGAGGAAACTTTCTTAACGGCAAAGATATTGGCAAAAAAGGCAGGGCATATACCCATCGGTCGTCATTTTGTCTGGAAACACAGCATTTTCCCGACAGTCCCAATCAGCCTGATTTTCCTTCAACAATGCTGAATCCCGGAGAAGAATACTATTCAGTTTGTGTCTATAAATTTGGTGTTGCCGAATAGTTTTTGATTCTGAAAAAAATCTAACTGCAGGATAAAGGTTTCACTTTGAGGAAATCATAAAACAGATTTTCTATAAAATTTTTGTTTCTGAATCTGAATTCAAAAAGAATTTTTGTTTCTATTCCCGATTTGCTTTCAATTAAAAAAAAGAGCTGCCTTAAAAATTTCTATATTTGCATTTTTTTTAACAAAGCATAGTTGAACAGGTTTTTTATGGCAAATAAATTTCAGGAATATAAGCAGTTAGATTTATCGCAGATAAATAAAGATGTTTTAAAACGCTGGGAAGAAGATGACACTTTTCACAAAAGTATAACTGAACGTGAAGGGCAGCCTTCATTTGTATTTTATGAAGGCCCGCCGTCAGCAAATGGTATTCCGGGAATTCACCATGTGATGTCCAGAACCATTAAGGATGTTTTTTGCCGTTACAAAACTATGAAAGGTTTTCTGGTTCACCGTAAGGCAGGCTGGGATACTCACGGTTTGCCTGTGGAGCTGAGCGTTGAAAA
Organism: uncultured Mariniphaga sp.; assembly: GCA_964643695.1. Classification (GTDB taxonomy): domain Bacteria; phylum Bacteroidota; class Bacteroidia; order Bacteroidales; family Prolixibacteraceae; genus Mariniphaga. The sequence continues at coordinate 13,765 of CAZXTX010000016.1, forward strand.
ATCACTTGGAATTACCAAGGAAGATATCGGGAAAAAGATTTCGGTTGAGGAGTACAATGCGGCCTGCCGCAGGGAGGTGATGAAATATACCCGCGAGTGGGAAGAACTTACCCGCATTATGGGATATTGGGTAAATATGGATGACCCGTATATTACTTACGACAGCCGGTACATTGAATCGGTATGGTGGCTTCTGAAACAGATTTATGACAAAGGGCTGCTTTATAAAGGATATACCATTCAGCCCTATTCGCCAGCTGCCGGAACCGGATTGAGTTCTCACGAACTGAACCAGCCAGGATGCTACCGCGATGTGAAAGATACCACTGTAGTTGCCCAGTTCAGGGCTGTGCGAAATGAAAAATCGGAATTTCTGTTTGAAAACGTTGATACCGAACTTTGCTTTCTTGCATGGACAACCACACCGTGGACGCTGCCTTCAAATACTGCCCTGGCAGTGGGAGCGCAAATAAAATATTTGAAAATCAGGACTTTCAATCCGTATTCAGGTGAGCCTGTAACTCTTATTCTGGCAAAGGATTTAATGCATGTCTATTTTAGCGCGGAAGGCAAAAATATTCCGTTTGAAGATTATAAAAAAGGAGATAAGGATATTCCGTATCAAATTCTTTCGGAATATTCGGGTGAAGAACTGACCGGTGTTGAATATGAGCAGCTTATTCAGTGGGTGAAACCCAAGGGAAGGGCGTTTGAAGTTGTAACCGGTGATTTTGTAACAACTGCCGACGGTACCGGTATTGTGCATATTGCACCTACATTTGGTGCAGATGACGACCGCGTGGCTAAACAAAATGGAATTTCGCCCCTGATTGTGGATGACGCTGACGGAAAAACACAGGCTTTGGTTGACCGAAAAGGGAGATTTTTTCTTATTTCGGAAATGGACGGACAGTTTGTGGAGGAATATGTAAATACTGAAAAATACGGCGAATTTTCCGGCAGGTATGTGAAAAATGAATATACCGAAGATTTGACTGAAGATGACCCCACGGTTGATGTGGATATTGCAGTTATGCTGAAGCTTGAAAACAAGGCTTTCAGAATTGAAAGGTATGTTCACAGCTATCCGCATTGCTGGCGGACGGACAAGCCGGTGCTCTATTATCCGCTGGATTCGTGGTTTATAAAAACAACTGCATTAAAAGAGCGGATGGTGGAACTGAACAATACGATTAACTGGAAACCGCAGTCAACCGGAACAGGCAGGTTTGGCAACTGGCTCGAAAATTTGGTTGACTGGAACCTCAGCCGTACCCGCTTCTGGGGAACACCATTACCAATATGGAGAACCGAAGACGGAACCGAAGAGGTATGTATCGGCTCTGCCCGTCAGCTAATTGAAGAAATTGAGAAATCGGTGCAGGCCGGATATATGACGGAAAATCCGTACGGCAATTTTAATCCCGGTGATTATTCGTCTGAAAATTATGGAAATATTGATTTTCATAAACCATTTATAGATAATGTGGTGCTGGTTTCGCCAAGCGGCAGAAAAATGTTCCGCGAACCCGACCTGATTGACGTGTGGTTTGATTCCGGAGCGATGCCGTATGCACAGCATCACTATCCGTTTGCGTTTGAGGCCCCCTCTGACTCCCCCCAAGGGGGAGAATCAGGAATTTCCAAATGGCAGACAGCAAGAGATTCCAGTTATTCTTTATTAAAAGAACTTGCTAAAAAACAGAAAGAGAATCCTACTGATGCGGAAAAGTTTTTGTGGCAGAATCTTAGAGACAGTCAGTTATCCGGTTTTAGGTTCAGGAGACAACATATTATAGATCAGTTTATTGTTGATTTTGTTTGTTTGGAAAAACAACTTGTAATTGAAGTTGACGGTGGATATCATTCTTTGCCGGAAACTGAAATTTCCGATAAGCAACGAACTGAAATTTTGAATCAGCTTGGTTTTACAGTTCTTCGTTTTTCAAATGAAGAGGTAATTAATGACATTGAAAATGTTCTTGACAGAATTAATGATGTTTTGAATACCCTCCCCTTGGGGGAGGGAAAGGGTGGGGCCTTCGAATCTTTATTTCCTGCCGATTTTATTGCTGAGGGAGTTGACCAGACACGCGGATGGTTTTTTACTCTTCATGCCATTGCCACTCTGGTAAGTGATTCGGTATCTTTTAAAAATATTATTTCTAACGGACTGGTATTGGACAAAAACGGAAATAAAATGTCAAAACGGCTGGGAAATGCCGTTGATCCGTTTGAAACAATTGAAAAATACGGCTCCGATCCGCTGCGCTGGTACATGATAACAAATTCACAGCCGTGGGATAACCTGAAATTTGATGTGGAAGGTGTTGAGGAAGTCAGGCGTAAATTTTTTGGAACTATTTACAATACCTACAGCTTTTTTGCACTGTATGCCAATGTAGATAATTTCAGATATAATGAAAATGAAATTCCGGTTGAACAGCGTCCCGAATTAGACCGCTGGATTATTTCATTGCTGAATTCACTTGTAAAAGAAGTTGGCGAAAGTTATGAAAACTATGAGCCAACCCGTGCAGGACGAGCAATTTCTGAATTTGTAACTGAAAATTTAAGTAACTGGTTTGTACGGCTCAGCCGTAAAAGATATTGGGGAGGCGAATATTCCGAAGATAAAATTTCTGCTTTTCAGACTCTCTACACCTGTTTGAATACGGTTTCTAAGTTAATTGCACCCGTTGCACCTTTTTATGCCGATATGCTCTATTCAGATTTAAATAAAATTACAAAAAAGGAAACCGACCAAAGTGTTCATCTTGTATATTTCCCGGGGTATGATGAAAATCTTATAGACAAGGATCTGGAAGAAAAAATGGCTATTGCACAAAAAGCTTCTTCAATGATTCTGGCACTGCGCCGGAAGGAAAAACTTAAAGTGAGGCAGCCGCTGGCAAAAATTATGGTACCGGTGGCCAATCAGCATTTCAGAGAGCAGTTTGAAGCCGTTAAAGATATTATATTAGCCGAGGTAAATGTAAAAGAGGTGGAATTCATCACTGATACCGAAGGACTTGTGAAAAAGAGGATTAAACCTGATTTCAAAGTTTTGGGGCCGAAATACGGGAAACTGATGAAACAGATTTCTGAGGCAATTGCAGGTTTAAATCAGACTGAAATTGCAAAAATTGAGAATGATGAGATTGTGGAAATTGAAGCAGGAGGCCAGAAAATCGGTATTTCAAAAAGTGATGTGGAAATATCTGCCGAAGATATTCCCGGTTGGACAGTTGCAGTTGAAGGACAAATTACAATAGCCCTTGATGTTGAAGTTAGTGAAGAACTTAAGCAGGAGGGAATTGCACGTGAGTTCATCAATAAAATTCAAAATCTGAGAAAAGAGAGCGGATTTGAGGTTACTGACAGAATTAGTCTGACAATTCAGAAGCATAATGAATTTAACGATGCTCTGATGAATTTTAAAGATTATATTTGCACACAAACATTGGCGGTGGAACTTCTGCTGACAGATGAACTCAAAAATCACAACATCAGTGAAGTGGAGATTGATAAGGATGTTTTTGCAAAAATTGCAATTGTAAAACAGAGTTGATATATGTTGTACGGCCTGTAAATGGTAATAAAAAATTACTATTTTCGGCATCTGAGAATAATTTAGAAATTAATATTAAACCCTTTTGCTATGGGTAAGAAAAACAGATATTCGGATGAAGAGTTGATGGAATTTAAGGAAATCATTAATAAGAAGCTTGCCAAGGCGCAGTCTGATTATGAAATGTATAAGAATTCCATTACTCACGGCGACGGAAATGATACACAGGACACATCGCCCACATTTAAAGTACTTGAAGAGGGAGCGGCTACTCTTTCAAAAGAGGAAGCCGGAAAACTTGCACAAAGGCAGCTGAAGTTTATTCAGCATTTGCAGGCAGCACTGATACGGATTGAAAACAAAACCTATGGTATTTGCCGCGAAACAGGTAAACTGATTGCAAAGGAGAGACTGCGTGCAGTGCCTCATGCCACTTTGAGTATTGATGCCAAAAAAAAGCAGGGATAATCAGGCCGGCCTGAGTATCCGAATTTATTTTGGTTTAATTAGCAGTATGTGAGTCCTTTTGTATTAAAAATGAAAAATCGTAAAACCAAATTAATTGTTATTGTTTTTTTGGTTCTGATTGTCGATCAGATTTTGAAAATCTGGATAAAAACCAATATGTCTCTTGGTGAGGAGATTGTAATTTTCAAAGACTGGTTTATTATCCATTTTGTGGAAAATAACGGAATGGCTTTCGGTTTTGAAATTGCCGGAGATTACGGAAAACTATTTTTAAGTATATTCAGAATTGTCGCGGTTATTGCTATTGGCTGGTATCTGTTCAGTCTGGCCGGAAACACTAAGGCCACATTTGGATTTTTGGTCAGTATTGCATTGATTTTTGCCGGCGCAATCGGAAATATTATCGACAGTATGTTTTACGGCCTGATTTTTAACCACAGCTACGGGCAGGTTGCACAGCTTTTTCCGGAAGGCGGCGGTTACGGAACCTTTTTGCACGGACAGGTTGTGGATATGTTCTATTTTCCGCTGATTAAAACCACACTGCCCGACTGGCTTCCGTTTTGGGGCGGCAAATATTTTATCTTTTTCCGCCCGGTATTCAATATAGCAGATTCAGCAATTACAGTCGGAATTTTTTCCATATTGCTTTTTTACCGGAAACTGTTTAATTCTCTTGGCATTAAAACAGAAAACAACAAAGTGGAAACCGGTGAAGAATTACCTGTTTCAGGTGAATCTTAATTATTTTTAAGAATTCGCCACCGGGTAATTACCATTCTTTTCACCTATTTTATTTTACCTTTGCAAAATTGGTATATTATTGAACCATTATGGAAAATCAACTGGTTATTTATAATTCGCTGACGCGGAAAAAAGAGGCTTTTGAACCGCTTGTGGAAGGAAAAGTCGGATTGTACGTGTGCGGCCCCACAGTTTACAGTGATTCACATCTGGGGCATGCAAGGCCTAACATAACTTTCGATTTACTGTTTCGCTACCTTACATTTCTTGGGTATAAAGTCCGGTATGTCAGAAATATTACCGATGTGGGGCATCTCGAAAATGAAGCGGATGAAACCGGTGAAGATAAAATTTCCAAAAAAGCAAGGCTCGAGCAGTTGGAGCCAATGGAAGTTGTTCAGAAGTATATGAATACCTTTCACCGTAATATGAAACAGCTGAATGTTTTGCCGCCAAGCATCGAACCCCGCGCATCGGGCCACATAATTGAACAGCAGCAGTATATTGACACAATAATTAAAAACGGTTATGCATACGAGGTTAACGGTTCAGTATATTTTGATGTTGAAAAGTACAATGAAAAGTATCATTACGGCAAACTTTCCGGTCGTAATCTTGATGATATCAAAATAAATACACGGCAGCTCGAAGGGCAGGAGGAGAAGAAGAATCCGTATGATTTTGCCCTGTGGAAAAAAGCCACCCCCGAACATATTATGCGCTGGCCGTCAAAATGGAGCGACGGTTATCCCGGATGGCATCTTGAATGTTCAACTATGAGCACCAAATATTTAGGTGAGGTTTTTGATATTCACGGCGGCGGCATGGATCTTGCCTTTCCGCATCACGAATGTGAAATAGCCCAGTCAAATGCAAATCAGGGAAGTGAATCCGTACGTTACTGGATGCACAACAACATGCTTACAATTAACGAACAGAAAATGGCCCGCTCACTTGGGAATTTCATAACTCTTGACGAACTGTTTTCGGGGAAGCATGAATTACTTGAAAAAGCTTATTCACCTGTAACTATCCGGTTTTTTATACTTCAGGCTCATTATCGCAGTACCATTGATTTCTCAAATGAAGCACTTCAGGCTTCCGAAAAAGGTCTGGAACGTCTTTTTGAAGCAGTTGAAAGTATTGATAAACTGACTGTGTCCGAAAAATCAACCATTAATGTTGCAGAGTTAAAGGAAAAATGTTTTGCCGCCCTTAATGATGATTTGAACAGTGCCGTAGCCATTGCTCATCTGTTTGACGGGGTAAGAATGATAAATTCGGTAAAAAGCGGACTTGAAACAATTGATGAAGCTGATAAAGCCGTGCTGAAGGCTCTTTTTCACAATATGGTTTTTGAAATTCTTGGTCTGCAGCCGGATGCTTCAGAAAGCAGGGGCATAGACAATGAAATACTAAAAAAGGTTGTTGACCTGGTTTTAAATCTGAGAATGGAGGCGAAATCACGTAAAGACTGGGGAATTGCCGATAAGATAAGAGATGAACTGACGCAGCTTGGTGTTGAAATTAAAGATACAAAAGAGGGGTTTGAGTGGAATTTGAAATAATACCGATTGGAAAAATATAATAGAC
>CAZXTX010000017.1:0-20051 GCA_964643695.1 uncultured Mariniphaga sp.
GTAACCGTACCTTTAAGACTTTCAGCCGTTATCGGTATTTATACAATGCTTTCGGTAATTATTACTCCTTATTCATATTTTATAAACGGTATCGGAAAATTAAGACTTACAGTAATATCAACTGTTTTTGAAATTATATTATATTTTACCTTTATTTTTATATTCCGCAGTTTCTTTTCTGACAGTACAGGAATTGTTCTTGCAATTGTTGTAACCGGAATTTTAGTTTGGTTTATTCAGCCGGTTCAAACTTATAAACTGCTTAATAAAACTGCAACCGGTATTTGGAATAAATAATAAGAATGAAGACATTAGATTGTTGCAGAATAATTGAACTTCCAAAGATTCATGATCCGAGAGGAAATTTGTCATTCATAGAGGAAACGAATCATTTTCCGTTCAAAATAGAACGGGTTTACTGGATATATGATGTTCCCGGCGGACAAATACGTGGCGGACATGCTTTCAAAAAACAACACGAAATGATTGTGGCAATTTCCGGAAGTCTTGATATTGTAGTAGATGACGGTACTAATAAAAAAACATTCTCGTTAAACCGTTCATATTACGGACTATATATACCCTCCGGAATATGGAGGCAAATGGAAAATTTTTCAACTAATTCACTTGCAATGGTTTTAAGCTCAACCCATTTTTTTGAAGATGATTATATAAGGGATTATAATGAATATTTAGTTCATAATAAAATAAACCCTGACTTGATAAGTGAATAATCTGAGAAATTCTTAAAATAAATAATCTTTATCAAATGAGGAAATCAACAGTTTACGACTGCAATGTGCTGGTACTTAACAAAATTCATAATCAGGCCGGTAATATTACAGTGATTGAATCAGGATTAAACGTTCCGTTTTCAATAAAGAGAGTTTATTATCTTTATGATGTTCCGGGTGGAGAAAGCAGAGGCGGCCATGCACATAAGCATTTACACCAGCTAATAGTGGCAGCAAGCGGCAGTTTTGATGTTTTACTTGATGACGGAGTAAATAAAAAAGTTGTAAAACTAAATAATCCAAATTACGGATTATTAATTATACCAGGTATATGGCGCGAACTTTTTGAATTTTCTTCAGGTGCAATATGTTTAGTATTAACTTCTGAAAAATATGACTTTGCTGACTATATCAGAGATTATAGTCAATTCCGTCAAGAAAAGTCTTTACCTTTTTACAGTAATGAAACATCCGGAAATCCTTCTTGATAAATCGTTATACATTTCAATGTCAGAATTTTCAATTTAAAAATTGTTTTGTGGAACATAATAACATCAAGTTACAGGCAAAAGATATAATAATGAGGCTGATAGAGTATGAAGATGCTGAATTTATTGTTTCTATACGAACAGATAAAAAAGCGAGCAGGTTTATTTCACAAACATCACCTGATGTAAAGAACCAGCTTAAGTGGATAGAAGAATATAAAATCAGGGAGGCAGTTCAGGATGAATTCTACTTTATTTTTGAAGATGAAACCTCAAAACCATGGGGTACAATCCGGTTATATAATTTTTTAAACAATGGATTTACATTAGGCAGTTGGGTTTCTATTCCTAAAAACACAAACAAAATTGCTTTTAAAGCATGGCTGCTGGCTGTTGAATTTGGTTTTTCCCAACTCAATTTTGAAAACTGCTTTTTAGATGTCAGAAAAAATAATTTATATGTAATTTATTTTATCAAATTTTTTAAGCCTGTTTTTATTAAGGAAGACGAATTAAATCTTTATTTCAGTTTTAACAGAAATGATTTTAAAGAGAGACGTGATAAAGCAGTTAAGTTACTCGAAATAGAATTATGAATTCAATAAAGTTTCTTGACCTGAAGGCAATAAACGATAGTTTTGAACCGGAACTGTCAGGTGCAATACAAAGAGTACTTGATGCGGGTTGGTATATTCATGGTAATGAAACTGCTGCTTTTGAAGATGAATTTGCCCGGTTTACCGGAACAAAATATTGTATTGGTGTTGCCAATGGTCTTGATGCATTACGCCTGATTCTCAGAACTTATATTGAAACAGGTGAAATGAGTGAAGGAGATGAAATAATTGTGCCTGCAAATACCTTTATCGCCTCAATGCTTGCTATAAGTGACAACAGGCTTACACCGGTTTTAACAGAACCTGATATTAAAACATACAATATTGATCCGTTTAAAATTGAAGAAAAAATTACAAACCGTACAAAGGCAATAATGATTGTGCATTTATATGGCAGGAATGGAATGCATCCTGAAATTTTAAAAATTGCAAATAAATACAATCTGAAAATTATTGAAGACAATGCTCAGGCTGTTGGAGCTTATTATAACAATATAAGAACAGGTGCTATTGGAGACGCTGCCGCTCACAGTTTCTATCCGGGAAAGAATCTTGGTTGTTTGGGTGATGGTGGTGCAGTTACTACCAATAATGAAAAATTGGCTGATATAATCAGATCTCTCGCTAATTACGGTTCCAAAACAAAATATTATAATGAATATAAGGGGTTAAATTCACGTCTTGACGAAATTCAGGCAGCTATTTTAAGGGTAAAACTAAAAAGAATTGACACTGATAATCAGCATCGTATAAAAATAGCAGAAATTTATATTAAAAATATTAATAATCCTGATGTGGTTTTGCCTGTTTCGAAAGATTTTTTAAAAGGTAAAGTGAACCTTTCACATGTATGGCATTTATTTATAATAAGACATTCACAACGGGATAAATTGCAAAAATATTTATCAGAAAATAATGTACAAACGCTTATTCACTATCCTTTGCCACCTCATAAACAACCGGCATACAGAGAATGGAACAAAATAAACTTACATATTACGGAAAAAATTCACAGGGAGGTGCTTAGTCTGCCAATAAGCCAGGTTTTAACAGCAGACGAGGCAGAAAAGGTTGCTGAATTGATTAATGGTTTCAATTTTTGAAAAAAATCATAGAACAATTAAAAAAACAGAACTGTCATTAATTACAATAAAAGAATATTTACACTTTAAAATATAATTCTGATTTTAAAAATTTTATAAATGGGTCATTTGTTATGAGAGAGTTTAAAAAACTAAAATATCGCAGGCAATTTTTGTTTTCAGCAAAAAAATGTGATAAATTAAAAGATTGGAACGTAGAATTTACAGGAAAAAATTATTTGTACATACATCCTGATTGTGAACTATCAAAGGTGATTACTGAAAATCACAACTTTTATTTAATCGGTTTTGCAATTAATCCACATTTACCTGACAAAAGTTCTTTGCAAATTTTAGAAGATATATCGGGTTTTAGTTCAACAGATGATATTTTCAAATTTTTATACCCTTTAACAGGCAGATTTGTATTAATTATTGAAAGTGAAAACAGAATTTTGGTATTTAATGATGCATGTGGCTTAAGACAGGTACATTACACAAAATTTGAAAATAAATTATTTGTGGCTTCACAGCCACTTTTATTACAGGAAGTTGTTCCGATTAAAAAATCTGAAAACTTTCATATTTATTTCAAATCAAAATATGTAAAAACTGATATTGAGCACAATTTGCCAAGCGGGATTTCATTATACGAAAATGTTTTTCACCTTGTGCCCAACCATTATTTAAGTACGGAGGATTATAAACAAAAAAGGTTTTGGCCGTTAAAAGAATTGTCTCCTACTTCTTTTGATGAAGCAGTTGAAAAGGCTGCAAAGATTGTAAAAAACAGTATTTATGCAGCCAATAAAAGATATAAACTTGCCTTGGGTTTAACGGCAGGAAGAGATTCAAGAGTGGTGTTAAGCGGCAGTAAAGATTTAATTGACAATATTTTTGTTTATACCTTAAAGTACCGTAATCTGACAAAACAGTCAAATGATATTAAAATACCAAAAAGATTGTCAGCCCGAATGGGGTTTGAGCATAATCTTATAAATTGTAATAAAGAAATATCAAAAGAATTTGCCGAAATATACAAAGGGAACTCCGATATAGCTCATTGGGATGACTGGGGAATAATTGCCAATGGAATGTATGGCGATTATCCTGACGACAGGATAGCGGTTCGCGGACACTGTATTGAAGCAGGACGTTGTGATTATTACAAACTTGGAATACACCGGAAAATTAAAAATCCGGAATCATTTGCTCTGTATTACAAAGGCTACAATATAAATTTTATAAAGGAAACAATTGTTGAATGGTACAAAGAAGTATCAAATTTTTATGAATTAGGTTATAATTTACTCGATATATACTTCTGGGAGCATGACATGGGTAGTTGGCAGGCACAAAGCCTGCTGGAGTGGGATATTATTCATGAAACCTTTGCACCATATAATAATAGGGAACTGCTGGATATTACTTTGTCTGTTCCCGCGAGATACAGATGTAAACCCGGATATAAGTTTTTTAGCAAATTAAGTGAAACTATGTGGCCCGGAGTCATGAACGACCCCATTAATCCCAAATCATTTTTTGAAAAAACAAAAAACCTGCTAAAAGATATATTTATCTTTTTTGGAATAAAAATTAGTTTAAAAAGATTATATTAAAATAAATTAGTTTATACAATATTAATAACTACCTGCCACACATTAGCAACCGTTAAAAATCATTTACAAACCCTTATCAGAAATATAACTTCTTATAACAACGTTATAAATGAGTTTATTTTCTGAATTTAAATAATTTAGAGTATGATAGATATTAACAGATTAAAGTTTAGAGGACAATTTCTTTTTTCTGCGTATAAATGTAATCAGCTTGAAGATTGGATTGAGGAGGTAACCGGTTCACACTTTTTATATGTTCATCCTGATTGTGAATTTTCTAAAGTAGAAACGGCAAAATCAAGACTATATTTAATAGGATTTGCAATTAATCCACATTTTCCTGATAAAACATCGCAACAAATACTTGAGGGCTTATCCCATTTTAGTTCTGAAGATGATATATTTAGTTTATTATATCCTTTAAGCGGGAGATTTGTCTTAATCATAGAAATTAACAACCGTGTTTTAATTTTTAATGATGCATGCGGATTAAGACAGGTACATTACACAAAATTTAAAGAACAACTTTTTGCAGCTTCACAGCCACTGTTACTGCAAACTGTTATTTCTATAACAAAATCAGCTAATGCAAAAGCTTATTTCGAATCCCGATATGTAAAATATAATAAAGAGCATTTTTTACCGAGTGGTATTTCGTTATATGAAAATGTATTTCATCTTGTGCCAAATCATTATTTTGATTCTGAAGATTTTCAACAAAAAAGGTTTTGGCCTTCAAGAGCTTTGTCACCTGCATCAGTTGAGGAGTCTGTTCAAAAAGTGGCTACATTACTAAAAAGTAGCATATATGCTGCAAATAAAAGATATAAACTGGCTCTTACATTAACTTCAGGCAGAGATTCCCGAATCTTACTAAGTGCAAGTAAGGATTTTATTGATAACATTTTTATTTATACTCTTCAATATCGTAATCTTACAAAAAAATCAGGTGACATTAAAATTCCCATGAACCTTTCTGCACGCTTAGGGTTCGCTCATAATTTAATTGAATGCAACAAAAATGAGTCTAAAGAATTTCGTGATATTTATACAGGTAATTCTGATGTGGCTCATTGGGACGACTGGGGAATAATTGCAAACAGCATGAATTCTTTTTATCCGAAGGGAAGACTGTCAGTACGCGGTAATTGTACTGAAATAGGCAGATGTGTTTATTTTAAATTGGGAAGACATACGAAAATAAAATCAGACAAAGACTTCCGGCGTCATTATTATGGATATGAACTTGATTTCATAAAAGAGAGAATTTCTGACTGGTTTAAAGAATCATCTGTAATAAACAAATTCGGTTACGATGTTTATGACTTTTTTTACTGGGAACACAGAATGGGAAGCTGGCAGGCGCAAAGCCTGCTGGAATGGAATATTATTCATGAAACTTTTGCCCCATATAACAACAGGGAGTTATTGGATTATACATTGTCAGTGCCTGCAAAACTCAGATGTAAGCCTAAATTCCAATTTTATAACAGGCTTACTCAGCTTTTGTGGGAAGAAACTTTAAGTGAACCTATTAATCCGGAAAATTGTATAATAAAGAATAAAAAGATTATTAAAGATTTTGTTTTGTTGGTTGGAATTAAAATTGATTTAAGAAGATTTAGGCATATGGTTTCAAAAATAGGAAAGAAGTAATATTTCAAAATTCATAGCGTTAAATGTTTTTCCCCATTCATTAAAAAAGAATTATTGAACAATGGAAGGTTCTTCTTTAAAAGCAAAAGCAACCAGCGGAATAATTTGGAGTACTATTGATAAATTTGCAGGACAGGCCGGACAGTTTGTGGTTAGTGTTGTTTTAGCGAGGTTACTTATGCCTGAAGATTTCGGGCTGATTGGTATGCTTTCTATCTTCATAGTAATCTCGCAAAGTTTTATTGACAGCGGAATGGGCACGGGCCTGGTTCAAAAGCAAGACAGAAATGATGCTGACTTTTCTACAGTTTTTATATTTAATTTTTCAGTAAGCCTTTTATTTTACCTGATTCTCTATGTTTCGGCACCTTTTATTGCTGATTTTTATCAAATGCCCCAACTGGTTATTTTAACCCGTGTGCTTTCCTTAAATATAATAATTAACTCACTTAATATTGTTCAGCGAACGAAACTCACAATAAATATTGATTTTAAAACTATTGCTATTGTCAACACCACATCAGTTTTTATTAGTGGAACAATTGCCATAATATTTGCCTATAGCGGATGGGGAGTTTGGGCTTTGGTGATTCAGCGGATGATTAATACAATTGTGTCAGTAATAATGTTGTGGTCTTTAAGTAAATGGAAAGTATCACTTGTTTTTTCCAAACAGTCATTCAAACAGTTGTTCGGTTTTGGCTCAAAGTTGCTGTTGCAGGGGCTTTATGCAAAAATTTTATGGGAAATATATAATATTCTGATAGGTAAAGTATATTCTGCTTCGGAATTGGGATATTACACAAGAGGAAAATCATTTGCCGAAGTAACTGCCGGAACCGTAACCGGAATTCTTCATCAGGTAACTTTCCCTATTTTAGCTTCATTACAAGATGATAAACAAAGATTAGTTTCTGTATATAGCCGTCTTATAAAAATGGCTGCCTTTTTTGTATTACCTGCCATGACAATGTTGTCTTTGATAGCCAAGCCACTTGTAATAATTTTGCTGACCGAAAAATGGCTGCCTGTTATTGTTTTACTTCAATGGATGAGTTTTGCAAGAATAGTGCAACCAATTAGTGTAATTAATTTAAATATTTTAAAAGCAATAGGCAGATCTGACTTATTTCTTAAAGTTGACTTATCAAATTTTCCTTTTATGGTTGTTGCATTGATTATTACTGTTCCTCTCGGAGTAAAGGCAATTGTAATTGGACATACAATAACTTCTTTTATTTCATTTTTTATTTTTGCATATATGCCGGGAAAAATATTCGGATATGGTGCATTTAAGCAACTAAAGGATATGTTTCCCGTAATACTTGCAACTGCCGTTATGGCCTCTGGTGTTTTATTATTTAATTATACGATCGATAATTTGTGGTTTAAGCTTATGGGCAGCATTATGATTGGAGGTTTTATATATTTTATAGTTTGTTATCTTCTTAAAATAGAAGAACTTAATGAAATTAAAATTATAGCTTACAAATATATTGGCAGAAAAAAGATGTTGACATAATCTATTAAAATTGTTTTTTTAATAAATGAGTAAAAATAAAACCCAACCATTATTGTCATTTTCAATAATTTCATATAATAATGAAAAATTTATTGAAGATGCTTTAAAGAGTGCATTAAATCAGAACTACGGAGATTATGAACTAATTGTATCTGATGATTGCTCCAAAGATAATACCTGGGATATTATTAATGAAGTTGTAAAAAAATATAAGAAACCAAACACTAAAGTTATTTTAAACAAAAATGAAAAAAATCTTGGAATTGTACGCAATTTCCAAAAAGCAATGTCTCTTACCAGTGGCAAATGGATTGTAACAATGGCTGGCGATGATATTTCGGTACCCCACAGAATGAAAGTGATTGAAAATATTATTTTAAAAGAAGAAAATGTTTTTGCAATTGGAACCGGGTATGACTTAATAAATGAAAGAGGTTATTATTTGTCGAAAGGCAACTATTTCAATTTTAATGAAATAAATCTCCCGCTATATCCCGGTTTTGCCGCTGCTATAAACAGAAACCTCTATACACAATTTCCTGATATTTTAAAAAATATTCAGTCTGAAGATATTGTATATTCGTTAAGAGCACTTGAAACAGGACGCATTATATTAACAAATATATCTACTGTAAAACACAGGATTCATAAATCGAATGTAACTTCAAAAGGGATTTCTCTTCAGGCATATAAGGGGAAAATAGTAAATCATGAAAATGCGATTAAAACATTGATGTATTACAAGGAAAACGAAATAAGAAATAAAAAACTTTTACCTGTTATTGACAAACAGATTTTTAGATTTGAACAAAATATAGAACATTTCAAAGGTGTAATAGAATTTTATAAATTGAATTTTTTCAGAAAAATTTACTATCTGAAGAATATTCCTTTGGGAAATGAGAATGCAACTCACAATAAAATTCTTCTCAGATTGAAAATATTATGCGAATCATATAGAGTTTCAAATCTATTTCTCTCAATTTTTGTTATAAGTATCAAATTTTTAATGTCAATGTTTAAAAGCAATAAAGATTTGAAACAACAGATAAGAATTTTTTCCATATAAATTTTAATTAAATATGATTATCCTAAATGCTTCAGGTCAAACCTGTAATAAATTTTTTACCTATTTGGCATATTTAGGGGATTCTATGGATTCGGGCAAAAGGATTATTATTCTTTCTCCTGATATAACATTGAAATATTTTCCTGAAATGAAGAATTCAAAGTTTTTAATATTCCCTTTGTACAATGAAAATATTTCAAAAATTATTGGATACAATTTTTATATCAGAGCTTTAAAACTTCTTTTTTCAAATCGTATCAGTATAAAAATACAGCAATATTTTTTCAGACTAATTCCCCGGTTTCAATTTATTAACGCACCAACTAATTCAAATACAAGTAAAACACATCTGAAATATACCAAAGAATTAAAAGTGTTATTTTCTCCTTGTAAAACAATTACATCAGAAATTGATAAACTTTTTGAGCCAATAGTAAAAAGTAGTGACATAATATGCGGAATACATATTCGCAGGGGAGATTATAAAAAATGGAATGACGGAAAATATTACTATTCAGATATTCAATTTTTAGATATAATGAAGAAGTTTTGTGAATTGTTTAAAGATAAATCTGTAGCTTTTTTCATTGCCAGTAACGATAATGTTGATTTTTCAGTTTTTAACTCATGCAATTATTTTACTATTAAGCAAAGTAATTCTGTTAAAGATTTATATGCACTGAGCAAATGCGATTATCTGATAGGCCCACCGTCAACGTTTTCAGGATGGGCATCTTATTATGGAGATAGTCTTATAAACTTCATAGAAGACCCGAAACAGAAACTTGAAAAGTCTTCTTTTAAAAATATAATGGAAATCTGGTGAAATTGTTAAATTCTTTGTTTTAATCTGTTTATAAGATTGATTTACAAGACTATTATTAAAATCTGATTAATAATGAACAATTTTAAAATATTTTTAAAAAAATATTTCCCCATGTTCTTTTTACTGGCTTTTAGTGGGAATCCATTTATAACAGCAGATTTTTTCCCAAAAGCTGTTTTGATAATTTATTTTTTATTTTTTTTAGTTTTTGTTGCAACCGAAATTAATATGATATATATCAAAAAGATGGTGAAGTATATGCTTCTTTCTGTCTTTTTTATTGGGATTATTGTATTTTTTCAGCGAATGCTTCTTGGATTTATCAGCTTACCCGGAGTTTTGAGTTATTTACTGAAAATAATGATTGGATTACTTACTTTGATTTATTATCAGTATAAAAAAGTTGATTTTTTAGATACTTATATTAAGGTTATCTCCTTTTTAGTTATTATTAGCATACCCTTCTGGATTTTAAATCAATTTGAGTATTACGGTTTTAATATTGGCAGTTTAATTAAAAAATCACAAATAATTTACACATCATTTGAGATTACCGAAAAGCGCATTATTGTTCGTAATTCAGGTATGTTTTGGGAGCCCGGTGCATTTGCAGGCTATCTTATTACCGGAATAATTTTCGTTGCACTTAAGAACAGGAAATTTCAAATTGGACCTTATCGTAATGAAGTTTATATAATTCTTTTAGGACTTCTGACAACAATGTCAACAACCGGATTTATTGCATTTGGTGTGGTTTTAATATTATATTCCATACAAAACTACGGGCTTGCCAATATTTTGGTTTTACCACTATTTTTTGTTTTTATTGGAGTAGCATATTATAAACTTGATTTTTTAAAAAATAAAATTGAAACTCAGTATCAGGAAGCTGTTGAATTGAATGAAGACGAAATTTCGGCAGCCCGGATGGGAGCTTTGAAAATGGATATTCAATACATAAAGTCACAGCCCTATACGGGAAATGGATACCATTTAAAAACCAGATACCGGTTGCATCCGTGGATAAAGGAAGACCCGTTGCAGGGAAACGGAATGTCAAATATTATGGCAGTATGGGGAATCCCCTTTTTTATAGTTTGGTTAATTTGTCTGTTTGCTTTTACATGGAAGGTATCTAAGTCAACAACCACAACAGTTGCATCAGTATTTATAATAATATTAATATTACAGGGAGAACAGTTTTTGAACTATCCTCTGTTTTTGTCTTTCTTTTTTATGCCTTTTATATATGATAATATTTTATCTGATGAAAGTAAGACTTTTTTAATAAAATCTTTCTTTGAGAAGGAATATAGTTATCAAACCTGATTAGTATTTTTTAATCCTGTCCACAATACCTCCGGATATTTAAAACACACTTTTTTAATCAAATGGAGCCAAGTAATCAAATAATAAATGCGGCTGTTTTAATGACATGTCATAATCGTCGCGAAAAAACAATAGATTCATTAAGTGCATTATTTAATATTGAAAAACCCGGATTTCTGTTTTTTGATGTTTACCTGGTTGATGACGGATCAACCGACGGAACCGGAGAAGCAGTTAAAAAGTTTTTTCCTGATGTAAATATAATTAAAGGTAATGGCTGTTTATTCTGGAATGGAGGGATGAGGCTTGCATGGAACACTTCTGTAAAGAAAAAAGAATATGACTTTTATATATGGCTTAATGATGATACTATGCTGTTCAGTTCTGCCATTACCGAATTATTTGACTCGTTTAACGAGGCATTTGCCAATGATGGTAAGCCGGCAATTATTGTTGGTTCTTGTCAAACCAATAGTGATATAAATGAATTTTCGTATGGCGGGCGAACCGATAACGGACCGGTAATACCAAATGGTAAACTTCAAAAATGTAAATATATAAACGGAAATATTGTATTAATATCAAAGGAAATATATAGTAAAACAGGTAATTTGTCAGATAAATTTACCCATGCCATGGGTGATTTTGATTATGGACTGAGAGCAGCCAAAAACGGATTTGAAAGTTATATCACAAAACGCTTTATTGCTGTATGTCCGCCAAATGAGGGGAAGCCCGCATGGTGTAATCCTGAAATTTCCATAAAAGAAAGATGGAAATCCCTGCATTCTCCCAATGGACTTAATATTAAAGAATATATTGTTTTTCGGAAAAAACATTGGGGGTTAAAATGGGTTATATATACGTTAAAAGTGTATGTTAATTTTCTTTTTCCGAAAATATATTCATACATCTCCGATAATAAATAATTTATGTTAGCACCAATCACTCTTTTTACATATAACCGTTTGTGGGAAACACGTCAGACGGTTGAAGCATTAAAAAACAATTTTCTTGCCTCAGAAAGTGAGTTGTTTGTTTTTTCTGACGGTCCAAAAAACATAGAAGCATCATTGAAAGTTAACGAGGTAAGGGAATATCTTAAAACAATTTCTGGCTTTAGGAAAGTAAATATTATTGAATCAGAAAATAATAAAGGACTGGCTGAATCCATTATTTCGGGGGTTTCACAAGTTTTAACAAAATATGATAATGTTATAGTACTTGAAGATGATTTGATTACAAATCCCCGGTTTTTAAATTTTATGAATGATGCTCTGAATTTTTATGAGAATGAAAAAAGAATTCAATCAGTTAATGGTTTTTCTTTGTTTATTAAAGAGTTAAATACAGATAGTGATATTTACTTTCATAAAAGACCATTTTCGTGGGGTTGGGCAACCTGGTCAGACAGATGGGATACTGATATTTTCAACAAACAAAATTTAAGAAAAGAAATTGAAAATAATCCTCAAATATTGAAACAATTCAAAAAAGAATGTGGCGATGATATAGTCAGGATGTTAACAGGCTCGGTAAATAACAAAAATGATTCATGGTATGTGCGCTGGGCATACAATCATTTTAAAAATAATAATTATTCATTGTATCCAAAATATTCACTTGTTGAAAATATTGGTTTTGGCGAGAATGGAACACACTGTAAAACTATAAATCCGTATTTCTATAAACTTGAAAGTGATAACAAAACAAATTTTGTTTTTGATGAGTTCAAAAAGCCTGACTCCAAAACAACAAAAACTTTTCTGAACAACTTTTCAATTAAACATAAGATTGCTTTAAGACTCAGGTTGCTGAAATCACGTTCAGGAAGAGCACAACTGAAATCTGAAATAATGCAAAAACTAAATATACAATGATAAAATTTTTGAAAAAGATAAGAGATATTTATTTGGTAAAAGTAAAATGGTCGAAATATGAAATTGGAAAAAACTTTCATGCGGGTCGGCATGTTATTTTGTGGGCAAAACATCAATTAAAAATTGGTAATAACTTTTATATTGGTAGATATTCGTACATTGAAAGTGATGCTATAATAGGCGATAATGTTATTATAGCAAATTATGTGTGTCTTGCAGGCCGATATGACCATAATTACCAGCAAACCGGAGTTCCTGTCCGTCTTGCAAGTCAGATTATGGATAAGGACTATAACTGGAAAGGATTAGATCTTAAAATTGTAATTGAAGATGATGTATGGATTGGGGTTGGTTCAATAATACTTTCAGGTGTAGTTGTAGGGCGCGGAAGTATTATTGCTGCCGGCTCAGTTGTTACAAAAAATGTTGAACCTTTTTCGATTTACGGAGGAAATCCTGCGAAAAAAATCAGGAATCGCTTTGAATCGGAGTCTCAGCTAAATGAACACATAAAGTTATATGATATAAAATATAAAAAATCAAATTAAAGTCTTTAATGTTAATTAATTTTTGAATGATGAAATTTAAAAAATTATTCTTGGGAGGAGTTATTTCTATTATTATTCTCTCTTCTTGTACAAGCACCAAAAATATCAGAATGTTTCAGGAATTGGAAAAAGATTCGGAAAAACATTACAGGCTGTTACAGCCGCCTGAAATTAAAATCAAACCATTTGATAATCTTTACATCAGTATTAAAACTCTTGATGAGGAAGTAAACCGGATTTTTGACCCCAGCAATACCGGCGGAGGCGGTTATTCTTCGGGTACATCTTCAAATTTTGGTGATCCTGCCAGTCAGTATATTAACGGTTACAGAGTTTCCAAAGATTCTACGGTAACTCTTCCTGTGCTGGGAAAGATAAATTTTGTGGGACTTACTCTTGAAGAAGCAAAATATAAGTTAAAAGAAAGAGCAGAGGATTTTTTGCGGGAACCTACTATTGAATTAAAATACCTTAATTATCGTGTAAATATCATTGGAGAAGTTAAAAGTCCTGGCCTTTTATACAACTATGAAGGCAGTATAAATATTTTTGATGCAATAGCCAGGGCAAATGGTATTACCGATTATGCCAACCTTTCTGAGGTAGTAGTTCAAAGGCAAAGTGAAAATGGTATTTATGCACAAAAAATAAACCTTACCGATAAAACCATTTATGACCTTGATGTTTTTTATCTGCAGCCAGGTGACATGGTTTACATTCCGCCTGATAAACTTATCAGAAGAAGAGATAACAGTGATGTTTACAGCAGATTTTTAAGCACTATTTCAACCTTGGTTGTTGCACTTGCTTTCGTCTTAAAATTATAAAAATCAACTTTATTTAACAGATATGGATAATTTAGATGATATTATCAAACTTATTGATTCAGAAAAAAATGAGAAAAGCCAAAATATTCTTCTGAAATATCTGAAACGCTGGCCATGGTTTTTAGTCTCTTGTATGATTGGACTTTTTGCCGGTTATTTCATTTATAAAAATTCACCAGAAAAATATGAAGTTACAAGCAGATTGCTTGTGAAAAGCGAAGAGGCCGATATGAACCAGATTCTGGCATTTAATAATTATCGCCAGGATACGAGATACGGGTCAAATATTGAAAAGCAAATAGGCATTTTGCAATCATACACACTTTACAGAAAAGCATTGGAGAATTTGGGATGGGACTATTCGTGGTATCAAAAAAGATTACTGTATGATGCTGATTTCTTTGGTAACGAACCTTTTGAAACTATTATTCCGCCAAATGCAATTAATGCCACTGACTGTATTATTGAGGTTAGTATGTTAGACGAGGCTCAATACAGCATAAATGTAACAGGAGTTACCAGCCTTAACGGTTATCCCCAGAATATTGATATTTCAGACAATTTGAAATTTGGAGACCCTTTCGTTAATGATTTTTTTAATTTCTCGTTAATGCCGGGAATTGCCGTACCCGGAGAAACATATATCCTTCAGTTTAATAATCTGGATGCACTTACCAGAGCTTATTTGAATAAAACTAAAATAAACTCTGAACAGGATAAATCTGATATTATTACCATAAAAATAACAGGAAATGTTAGACAAAAGGAAGCAGATTTTATTAATGAATTAACCAATGTGTTTATTAATTTTGGAATGGAAAACAGATTTGCAAAATCTCAGAGTTCCGAAGAATTTATTGATTCACAACTTGAAAGGCTTAAAAATACACTTAAAGATTCTGAAGATAAATTCAGCAATTATCGCCGAAATAATCAGACAGTAAATCTGGGGCAGGAAGCTCAAACTATCTATTCAAGGCTTGAAGAAATTGAACAGGAACAATATTTAACACAGTTACAATTTGATTATTATCAGGATCTTTTGTTATATCTGGGTGATGCAAAAAGAATCGAGCAAATGGTTAATCCTTCGGTAATAGGTATTACCGACTCAAACTTAACCGGAATGTTATCAAAATTACTTGAGCTCTATAGTCGCAGGGAAGTGTTATCATATTCTGTTCAGGATAATAACCCTGCGATAAAGGTTCAGGAAAAAGAAATTCAGGTTTTACGCAACGGGCTTGAAGAAGCAGTAAAAGGCCAGCTTACCGGAACACGTTCAAAAATGGAAAGTTTGCAACAAAGGCATGAAGAAATTCAGGCAAGATTGAGAAGGCTTCCCGATACTGAAAAGAATCTGATTAATATTCAAAGAGAATTTGAATTGAATAATGAAATATACACGTATATGCTTCAAAAGAAAACCGAAACTTCGATTTCAAAAGCTTCTGTAGTTCCTGAGATTCAGGTTATTGATGAAGCATTTGTGGAGGCATCTGAAAAAATAGGCCCTAAATTTATAATTAACATTGCCGCAGGCCTTTTGGGTGGCGGCTCAATTCCTTTTATCATAGTTACGTTATTAATTTTATTTAATAATAAAATTGAAACAACCAGAGAGGTTGAAAGAGGAATTAAGATACCAGTTCTTGAAGGTATAATGAAGCATAAATTTAAATCGCAAATGCCGGTTGTCGATTATCCGCGTTCAGGAATTGCAGAAAGTTTCAGGGGGCTGAGAACCAACATAAACACAATGGTAAATAAAAATGAAACAAAAATTATTTCGGTAAATTCATTAATTCCGGGTGAAGGAAAATCTTTTATTTCAGTTAATCTTGCAGCAGCTTTATCAATTTCGGGCAAGAAAGTGCTTCTGATTGGTGCCGATCTTCATAAGCCCACCCTGCATAAATTTCTTAAAGTTAATGTTTCCAGCGGGCTGAGTGAATATATAAATGAAGGAAAAAATCTGGATGAGATTATTTCAGCCACAACAATACCTGATTTATACTTTATACAGGCCGGGCATAATATGAAGAACTCGTCAAAACTACTTGATGAGACAAAATTTACTACGTTAATGGAAAAGACCAGTGAGTTATTTGATTATATCGTTATTGAAAATGCACCTATAATGTTAGTTCCGGAAACTGTTATGACCAGCCACTTTGCTGATATAACACTTTTTATTTTAAGGCTAAATTACAGTCACAAGCAGCAGATAAGACAAATTCAAAAAATCATTGATTTTAACAAAATTAAATCTGCTGCAGTTGTAATGAATGATGTGTATGATAAAGGTTACGGATACGGGTATGCCAAAAAGTACTGGGAAAAAGGATATGGTGAATTGAAAAGATAAAGATGAATAAAGAGCGGTTTTATATTGGAAAAATTGGTATATCAAAGGTTAATCTTGAAACAACCCTTCAAACAATTGATGAGGCATTTAAAAGTAAAAAAGCTGAATATATTTGTGTAACCAATTCACGAACATCTTATTTTTCAAATAATAATGAAGAGTATTGCCGGATTCAAAACAATTCGTTGCTGACAATACCCGATGGTTTGCCGTTGGTGTGGATTGCCCGCAATAAAGGGCATAAAGATGTGGAAAGGGTTTCAGGGCCGGATTTATTAAATGCAATTCTCGAAATTTCTGTACAAAAAGGTTATTCCCATTATTTTTATGGAAGTACACCAGAGGGTATAAATCAAATAGTTGATATTATTAAAAGTAAAAATCCGGGGATAAATATTAAAGGAGCTGTTTCGCCTCCGTTTCAGCCGGTAGAAGATTTTAATACTGATGAATTGGCTGCTGAACTTAATGAATTAAAGCCCAACTTTTTTTGGTGTGGATTAGGTGCACCAAAACAGGAATGGTTAATTTCAAAACTGTATCCGAAATTAGATAGTACTGTTTGTATTGGAGTAGGACTGGCATTTGATTATATGAACGGAAGTGTAAAAAGAGCACCGTTATTTATGCAGGTTTCCGGTCTGGAATGGACATACAGGTTATTTCAGCAACCAAAAAACATAAAAAGGGCTGTTCGTCCGATATCTTGGATGTTTAAAAATTTAATTATTTCTTTTTTTAAAAAATAAGTATCATACTGCAATTACTAAAATATCAACTATGCTTTAATCATATTTAATTTATAACATATTAAATAATATGAGTAATGAATAACACGAGTTTGGCTTATAAATTTTTAAGATTCTTAGGATTAAATTTTTCGGAAGAAGAATATGGACAGGTTAGTTTTTGGAGAGTTTTTGTTTCTTCATTAAAGCATGTGCGTAATGCCTTTTTATTAAAATATTGCATGTATTCTGTTTTATTAAGTCCTGTCAATTACAGAAAGATCAGGCCTATATTATGGCGCTGGATGGGTGCAAAAGTTGGAAAAGACTGTTTTATTGGTTATGAGGTTTGGGCTGATATGACAAATATGGATTTAATTGAACTTGAAGATTATGTACATATTACCACACGTTGCATATTACTTTGCCATAAACGGGATTTAAGAAATTATCATGTTGGAGATAATTCAGCAAAATTACCATATGTAAGAAAAAAGATAGTATTGAAGAAAGGTTGTATGATTGGCATGAACACAACAATAATGCCCGGTGTTACAATTGGAGAGGGTGCTATGGTTGGTGCCGGTTCTGTTGTAACAAAAGATATACCGCCATGGACAATTGCAACCGGTTCACCTGCAGTGGTTGTAAAAAATATAACCCCAAAGAATAATTAATTAAAAATGAAAAATTCAAAAATTAAACTTGCTGTTATAGGAATGGGCAGAATGGGTATTACCCACTATTCAATTATAAACAGTAATGCTGATGTTGAAATAAAAGCTGTTGCGGATACATCTTCCATTGTTAACAGTATGATGAAGAAGTATATTAAAAACATAAATATTTATAATGATTATAATAAACTGCTTGATAATGAAAAATTAGATGCAATAATTATTTGCACACCCCCGTCATTACATTATCCTATAGCATTAAAAGCTGCTGAAAAAGGCATACACGTTTTTTCGGAAAAACCTTTTACTGTAAACAGCAGAAATGCAGGTGAGTTAACTGAAATTTTCAATCAAAAAAATCTTGTAAATCAGGTTGGTTATGTTAATCGTTTTAATGATATTTTTAAAACTGTAAAAGATTATATTGAAGATGGAGTAATTGGCAGTATTATCCGGTTCAAGTCGGAAATGTACAGCCGCACAATTACAAAAACAGAAGAGAGCGGAACCTGGCGCGATTCACATGAAAACGGCGGCGGTGCAGTTTATGAGGTGGCATCTCATGCAATTGATCTGGTAAACTTTCTTGTAGGTAAACCTGATAAGGTAACCGGAACAAGTCTGACTTCAATTTTTTCAAAAAATGTGGAAGATGCCGTTAATGCCACATTCCTTTATAAAAACGGAATTTCCGGTACATTAAACGTTAACTGGAGTGATGAAAGTTACAGGAAACCAACAAATAAAATTGAAATATTTGGGTTAAACGGTAAAATTATTGCCGATCAGCACGGCATGAAAGTTTTTATGAAAAGTGAATTGCCGGAAAAGAATTTACGCACAGGATGGAATACACTATACATAACCGATATTTTCAGGCCTGTGCCATTTTATGTGCGTGGTAATGAATTTACCGCACAACTCTATCATTTTATCGACTGTATTAAAGAGGGGAACATAAAAAGCAACTGCACATTCAGTGATGCAAGAAATACGCTGGAAATTATTGATGAAATTTTTAGAGATTTTGAACTTAACGGAAGATTATAATAATGCAACCAATTGACAAAATAATATTTGGTGACAACCAGTTTTTTGGAATTAATCATATGTCACAGGAAAAGGCTCAGCAGCTGGCTGAAAAGTTTTATGATAATTCTGAAATTTTCAAAGTATATCAAATTGCTTTTGACAGCGGAATCAGAGCTGTAATGCTGAACAGCAATGACAGGGCCGGGGAGATATGTCAGCATTTTATTTCGAATAAAAACAGCTATCCCGAAATTAACTGGTATCCGTCAATACCCTATCCGCATAAGTATGCCAATTTGGTAAGCGAGAAAGGAATTATACCTGCCATAAATGAAATACTTTTTAAAAATAATTCAACACTTGGTGTACTTGGTATGATTGCAAAGGGCGGAACTGCCGTATTGGGCAAAGATGCGGTAAAACTTATGCAAATGCTTGTAGATATTGAAATGAGAATGTTTAAAGGGTTGAATGTTAAAGTTATTTTTCTGCAGAATATAATTACCGACTTACTTTTAGGCTATGGGGTAAGTGAAATTTTTCATGAATATTGTTTGTATATAAGAAAAAAATACGATGCTTTGCCCGGATTAATTACTCAAAACATGCCTCATCTTTTAACAAAATTAAAAGAATGGGAAATTGAAGAAGTTGTGGTTTGTTCATCTTTCAATAAAATAGGATACTTAATGTCGCCCAATATAGAATCTTACGAACAGGCTGCAAATAATAATGATCCGTCAAAATATCAGTTAATGGCTATGTCAACACTTGCATCGGGAGCAGTTTCGGCCCCGGATGCGTATAATTATATAAACCGCCAAAATATTCAGTCAGTTGTATTTGGTGCCTCTTCAAAGAAACATATTGAAGAAACGGTTAATTTAATAGATGCCTGATGACCAGACTATTATTAGATGATTGTTTTCAACCAAGATTATTAGAACGTCATTTTAGGATATCAGGTTTTTTATCTGCTGATAAAAATTAATTTAAAATTTTATATCCGTCATGAATATAAATTTTTATAAAAAAAAGATAGCAAATTT
>CAZXTX010000018.1:0-19394 GCA_964643695.1 uncultured Mariniphaga sp.
GCCAATTTTATTATAAGCCCGTGTTCAATAGAGCATGGGCTTTTTTATTGAAAAAAGCCGACAGATATAATTATTTATAACTTTATACGTTCAATCAGTGAACTTGATGAATAAAAATGAACCTGACATCTGATTTTAAAAACAACCTGAGGGAAAATATATTTTTCTACTCATTGGCTACAGTTGTCTGTGTATTACCCTTTTCAGAAGCTCTGGTAAGTATATCAACGGTATTTCTGCTTATACAGGCAATTCTTTTAGGCTCGTGGAATCATCCGTCAGTTAAAGCGCGCAACAGCAAAATAATCTTATTTCCGGTTTCTGTATTTATAGTTTATTTGATTGGTACGCTTTTCACAAAAGATTTTTCATTTGCACTGTATGAACTCAGAAAAGTAATATTCTGGATTATTGTTCCGCCGGCCATATTTCTGTCACCAAAATTATCTGAAAAAAGAACATTTCTGATACTGTATCTTTTTGTTGCAGCAGTATTTGTAGCAGGTATAGTAACAACAGTAAGGCTGACTGTAAATAATTCTCACGGAATGACAGACTTCAGGGAACAAAGCATGATATCTCATATCCGGTTTTCAATTCAGGTTGTTTTTGCAATAATTATTTTACTCTGGCTATGGGTTCAAAATCCGGATAAAAAAACCGGATTAAAATCCTTTATGATTGGCATATTAATAATTTTGGCAATTTCACTTATGCTTTTGCTTAAATCATTGATTGGAATTATCGCATTTTTAGGAGCTTTCACAGTTTTCAATATAATTTATCTGAGAAAGGTAAAAAATGCAAAAATGAAACCGGTGTTAATTTTAATTTTTGCGGCTGCTGTCATATTCCCTGCTGGTTATGTTTTTAAAATAATACATGATTTTTATGATTTTACCGATCCCGAACCGGACAGCGTTGAACTATATACATCTTCGGGAAATTCATACAGCCACAATTTCGATGATTTACTCCGGGAAAATGGCAACAGAGTAAACTTATATGTATGTGAAGATGAAATGAGAAATGAATGGAATAAACTAAGCAAAATAAAATATGATGATGATTTAAACGGATATATGCTGGGCAGTACCCTAATGCGTTATCTTACCAGTTTGGGTTACCGTAAGGATAGTGCCGGAGTGAGTAAACTAACCGTAAAAGATATACAGGCAATAGAAAACGGTGCTACCAACTATCGTTTTAAAAGACATTACCTTTCATTGTATCCCCGCATATATGAAACCGTATGGGAGCTTGACAATTATTACCGCACCGGTGATCCCAACAACAAAACAGTTGCCCAAAGAATTGAATATTTAAAAGCTTCATTATTAATTATCAGGAAGAATCCTATTTTTGGTATTGGTACAGGAAACTGGAAAATAAAATATAACACGACATATGATAAAGCAGGCAGTAAACTAACACTTAGCAAGCGAGAATCATCACATAATCAATACGTTAATTATCTGGTGAAATTTGGAGTTTTTGGTTTTGCATGGATAATTTTCGCAATCTTATATCCTTTTTTCAAAACAAAAAGTCATAAAAACATTTTGTTTGTTTTATTTCTGACAGTTTATGCATTTGCCAATTTTGGTGATGCAAACATGGAAACCCACATGGGGCTTTCATTTTTCACAATCTTTTACAGCTTTTTTCTCTGGAATTCGCAAGAATTAATGAACACCTGAAGTGTTTATGACAAAAAAAAGAACGACTCCCCTACTCTTTTGGTAAATTAATATCAACATTTTCAAGAACAACCTCTATTTCTTTAATGTGCAGTTCAAGATGTTCCAAATAACCTTCAATTACCTGTTCAAGTGTAACTTTAGTTCCTTCAAAGTCATGCCAGTAATTATCAAGTTTATTAAAGTCAGATTTCTTAATAATATGAATTAAATGATAATTATAAAATTTCCATAATTGAATAATTTGTTTCCAATCGGCATGCTGATAATCCTGAATCGCAATCCACAATTCATTGTCCTGTCTGAAATCAGGAAAAACCGAATTTGTTATGTACTGTAACCTTACAATTCTTTGGTGATAATTTGAAGCTGAATCAATCATATGCCCTACCACCTGAATAATTGAACGATTTTGCCAGTTTCTTTTATTCCTGTAAATATCTTCCGTTAGTTTTTCAAGAACAGGAATCCATTTTTCAATTAATATGTATATCTTATTTGTAATATTTAAAAAAGCCATTTATCAGAAATTATTATGATTCAAAATATTCTTTTAGCATTGGGGAACATGTTATAATATGCAATTTAAGCCAAAAAGATGTAATAATTGCTCAATTTGAAGGGAAAATAATGATTTTCATATAAAAACGTACTATTTCCGGCAGGAAAACACTAAAAAGGAAGTAAAATCAGTTTTTAACATCATTTTACCTAATTTTGCAGTAATAAAAACATGAAATGATTCCGATTTCTGTAAATAATGATATTAAATTATGTGTGCCACTGCTCTCGCTGTGCTGTATAGAGAGCGATGTAACAATAGAAAATGAGAATCCGGAGTTATGGGATATTATTGAAAAAAAGACTGCAGAACTCTTCTCATCGCTTAAAACAGAGGATATAAGCAAACTTCCTGCAATAGCATCATCAAGAAATGCATATAAATTATGTGGTAAAGATCCGGCCCGGTACCGGTTGTCGGCAGAAGCCCTGTTGAGACGCATTACAAAAGGAAACAAACTGTATCGCATAAACAATGTGGTGGACATAATCAATTTGGTATCACTCAGCACCGGTTTTTCAATCGGAGGTTACGATACTGAAAAAATTTTGGAGGAAATATCATTCGGTATCGGCAAAAAGAATGAACCGTATGAAGCTGTAGGGCGAGGTTTGCTGAATATAGAATCGCTTCCTGTTTTTCGTGACAAACTGGGTGCTTTCGGTTCACCCACCAGCGACTCGGTAAGAACCTCTGTTACACCTGACACTAAACGTTTTCTTATGATAATAATTAACTTTGGTGTGGAAGATAAACTAAAAGAGGCATCAGAACTGGCTGTTTATCTATTAAAACAATATGCAAACGCTAAAAACATTGTAATAAGGAATATTAAATAAAATGAAAAAAATTTCTGCATTTTTATTAAGGCTGTCGGGATGGAAAGTAAACGGATTTGTTGTTCCCGAGCCGAAATGTATAATTATCGGTGTACCACATACCAGCGCGTGGGATTTTGTAATTTCCTATCTTTTTTATACTTCATTAGGCGGCAAAGCAAATATTCTAATTAAAAAAGAGTTCTTTTTCTGGCCAATTGGTTTTTTTGTAAAACAAATGGGAGGCCTTCCAATTGACCGTTCCAAAGGAGCCAATGTTGTACGTCAAACAATAAATTTATTTAACACAGCTGAAAAAATGCATCTGGCAATGACTCCCGAAGGCACCCGACAACGTGTTGTCAGATGGAAAGCCGGTTTTCACACTATTGCAACACATGCCAATGTTCCGGTTTATCTGGGAAGTTTTGACTGGGGATGCAAAACTATTTCCATATGGGAAAAATTTGATTTAACTGATGATGCCCAGGCTGACATACGCCGTATGAAAGATTTTTACCGAAAGAAAGATATAAAGGGAAAATATCCCAAAAAATTCACTACTGAATATTAACTTCAAAATTTATTTCAAAAAAATCAAAACCAATAAACTAATCATGAAACAAACATTTATTTTAATTTGGATTCTAAATCTGTTTTGCAATTTTTCTGTTGCAGATTCTCTCTCGGTCTGTTCAAATAACATTTCAATCGTAAAACAGGAAAACTTACTTTCAGAAAACCATAAATATACAGATACAAAAAAAATTATTCCGAAAAACAATTATCCATTATGTCATGACTCAATCGCAAATGATATTTTTCTGCAAAACGAAATGTCACCATTTGGAAAAAAATTTTTACGCGGCAGTTTTTTAACATTAAGCGCACAAAATCTGACATTGGCCTTTACATTTGTTTTACCCGAAAACTTCTCTAATTGGAAAATCGGCACATTTGATGAATACCTGAAAAATTTTAAAACTGCTTATACAAAACCTCCCATTATTGATAATGATGTTTGGTATGTCAATTATTTAGGGCATCCTTATCAGGGGGCAAATTATTACAATGCATACCGCTCTCAGGGAGCAAAAATATGGCAATGTGCATTATTAACCTGCTTTCATTCAGTTTTTTGGGAATATGTGCTTGAAGCAGGATTTGAACGCCCCAGCATTCAGGATTTAATTGTTACACCTGTTGCAGGCAGCCTTGTTGGTGAGCTGATTCATATTTCAACAATTAAAATGAGCAAAAACGGATTTAAGTGGTATGAAAAAGCAATTGTCTGTATTATTAATCCGATGTATGCTATCAACAACGGATTCAAAAAATAAAATTGATAATCACCGGTTTTGTCTCAGATTGATATAAAATGAAAAAGGGATTTTAACACAAAAGCCAAAATCCCTTTTTTGATCAAATCTAAAAACTTCAATTATTTCCCAAGCAATAGCTTTTTCATCTTATCGTGTACATCAGTGTTTTTCATAAAACCTGTAAATTCTTCTGCTCCCGGGCCCCATGCCAAAACCGGTACCATCATAGGTGTATGGCTCTCTGTTGAATAACCGGCTTTAACCATTCCGGTTTCAAAATCGCCATCCAAAACAGTCATACCGCCGGTTTCGTGGTCGGCAGTTATAACAATTAAAGTTCTTTTGTCTTTAGCTGCAAATTCAAGAGCTTCACCAACTGCTTTATCAAAATCAAGTGTTTCGTCAACAACCTGAACCGTGCTTTGGGAATGTCCGCCCCAGTCAATCTGAGACCCTTCAATCATTATGAAAAATCCCTTTTTACTTTTTCCCAAAATGTTTAATGCAGTTTTTGTTGCATCGGGAAGCATATTTCCCCGTCCGGGCATTCCTTCGTTATGAACATCTGCGGTTAATCCTGCCAGTTTACCTTCTTTTACATTTTTAATTACTTCCATATCCCGCTCAACCCTGTATCCTCTCTGTTTAAGCTCGTTAACAAGATTACGCCCGTCTTTTCTCTCTGTAAAATGTTTATATCCGCCTCCAATAAAAACATCAATATCGGTTTTAAAAAAATCAAGAGCTATTTCCTCATACATACTTCTGCTCTCCTGATGTGCAATAAAGGAACCGGGAGTGGCATGAGTAATTGCGGATGAAGCTACAAGGCCGGTTACAAGTCCTTTATTAGAAGCTGCTTCCAAAATAGATTCAACAGGATTGCCGTTGACATCAATTCCAATTGCACTATTATTGATTCTGACTCCTGTTGCAAGAGCAGTTCCTCCGGCAGATGAATCGGTGGTAAATTTATTGGCTGACTGGGTCTCAGACAAGCCTACATGTTTAAAATTCCTCATATACAGATTATTGCCGTTTGCAATCATGGCAGCATTAATATGGGCAAATCCCATTCCGTCACCAATCAGGAAAATAATGTTCCTGGGTTTCTTGCCTTTAAAGTTTTGAGGATACTCTTTTACAAAATAAGCTTCTCCGCCATTGTAAATTTTCTTGTCTTCTTCTGCTTTTGCATCAAGATACTCATCCTGAGCCAATGTTGTTATTCCTGCAACCAGAAAAAGTGATAAAACCAATAATTTTTGTAACATATTATTTTTACTTTTTAATTAAAAACTTACAAAAATAAACATAACGTATTTAAAAAAGTTCTGGTTTTTTAATGTCCGGGGAATATTTTATTAATAATTTACTCTTAAAAATCAATCCGATTTTTATATCCGTTTTTATCAAAATCAGGATTGAGGAGGAATCGGGTTCCCATTTGTGTGGTTTGCATTCTTATCACATTCATTACAAGAAAGTCAGTCAGTATATTTTCGGCCTTTTTTCTGGTAACCTTTGCAAGTTTTACAAATCTGTAAAAAGTTATTGAGTCATGTTTTTGTAAATAGTCAATAAGAAATTTCTCATCATCAGAATAGGTAAAATAGATTCCTTTCCGGCTTTTTTCTTTTTTCCACACCATCAGCTGAATTTTGTGTGCAAGAACATTTTCATCATTGAGCCTAATATAAGCAAGCCATTTTCCTTTTTCATCTTTTGCAAAATGTGGTTTTCTTTCACTGGGGCTGACCGAAATTTCAAGAACTGTTTTTCCTTCGGTGTACCATTGTTTAGTTTTAAAATCTACGGGAGGTTTACTATAAATTTTTGCAGCCGATTCTGCCATGTAATACTCTTCATCAGTACTAATTCCGGTCACTTTGCCATTATCCTTAACACCAATAAGCAATCTGCCGCCATCAGTATTGGCAAAGGCCACCAGCGATTTTGCGATTTTTTTTGAATCATTGATGCAAAACTTAAAATCCTGCTGCTGATGTTCTCCTTCTTCAATTAATTTATATAAATCTGCGTTCAATTTAAATTTCTTTTAACCATTCAAAGGTAATATAATGATCCGGTGACATGCCAAGTTTTAGGTAAACCTGATGTGCCGTTTCATTCGACTTATCGGCATATAGCCGTATTCCCTTAAGTGCTGAATTATTTACAACACGGTTTTTAACAAATTCATACAACCGGCTGTAAACCCCCTTTCTCCTGAATTCAGGCAAAACATAAACCGACTGAATCCACAAAACAGTACCATTGCGCCAGTCACTCCATTCAAAAGTCGTAAGCAGTGAACCTACTATTCTACCATTATCTTCTGCAACATAATATTCTCCCCGTGAACTGTCCTTCAGTACAGCGGCAACTCCTTTTTCCACTATAGAACGGTCTAATTCTATACCTTCGGTTTCCCTTGCCATATCAAGCTGAAACTCAAGTATTGAATTAATATCTTCCTGAATTGCTATTCGAATTAACATATTAAAAAAGTATAAGGATAGTTCTGTAAACCTGATTTTTCTGAGTTAAGCAACAATTGTAATTCATCGGCCGCACTGTAAAAACAGTACAGTTTCCGATAATAAAAGTACTCATCACACTA
Organism: uncultured Mariniphaga sp.; assembly: GCA_964643695.1. GTDB lineage: Bacteria > Bacteroidota > Bacteroidia > Bacteroidales > Prolixibacteraceae > Mariniphaga. The sequence continues at coordinate 7,026 of CAZXTX010000018.1, forward strand.
AACAGTCAGCTCTGTAAAATTTTTGTTCAGTCCTGTTTTCTTTCCAGCCGTTCAAAAATTTCCTCAATTTTAATTCTTTCCTCATTCAGTAATACCAGTTGCAATTTTTCCTTTTCAAGCAGGCTGCTTACCTTTGGGCCAATTTCTCCTGTTATTATGGTAGAAACCCCTTGTTTTTGAAGAAACCTGACAAGCTGAATACCACTTTGTTCCTCATCCTTAAAAGAATTCTCCAAAATTTCAAATTCTTTGTTTTCTGCACTGTAAAGAACTATGTATTCACATTTTCCAAATCTCAGATCCAAAAATGATTTTTCCGTTTTTCCGGTTGATGATATTGCATAAATTTTATTCATAATAGAGTATTTTTAATCAATAACAAATCTGTCATTGAAAGTTTTATTATATATCTGAATTTAACTCTTCCCAATATTCGAGAGCTTTACGGGTATGAGGTATAACAATGGTTCCACCCACAACACACGCAACAGAAAAAATTTCTAAAATTTCATCTGTATCAACTCCGTGTTCAAAACATTTTTCAAGATGATATTTAATACAGTCATCACATCTCAGAACCATTGAAGCGGCCAGCCCGATCATCTCTTTTGTTTTTCCGCTCAGTGCCCCGTCCTGATAAGCCAAACTATCAGTGCTAAAAATACGCTTCAAAACCTTATTGTCGCTGTCAAGTATTTTTTCGTTCATTTTGGTGCGATAAGAATTAAAATCATCTGCATTTTTACCCATAATCAAAATTTGTAATTTTAATAACTTTCACTCACTTTTTTCAAAATAGCGAAAAATTTTGTTTTCTTTTTAAAAACTGTAAATTTAAAGGAATTTATTTAGCAGTTTAAATTATTTACTGCTTGATTAAGTTTTTCTTATTTACAACTTTTTTTTATTTTACCAAAAAAATTAAAAACATAAAAATGGCAGGTCACAGTAAATGGTCAACTATAAAACGTAAAAAAGGAGCACAGGATGCAAAGCGCTCAAAAATTTTCTCAAAAATTTCAAAAGAGATAACTGTGTCGGCAAAACTCGGAGGTTCCGATATTGAAGCAAATCCACGACTCAGGCTGGCAGTTCAAAATGCCAGAGGACAAAACATGCCCAAGGATGTAATTGAACGTGCAATCAGTAAAGCAGAAAAAGACACTTCCAACTTTGAAGAGATGATTTTTGAAGGCTATGGCCCGGGAGGGATTGCCATTCTTGTTGAATGTCTTTCGGATAACAACAATCGCACAGTTGGTAACGTTCGTGCTGCATTTACCAAATATGACGGACGCCTCGGAATAAATGGCTCGGTATCCTATATGTTTGACACAAAAGGGATTTTTTTAATTCCTGTAAGCGACAAAACAAAAGACGAAGAATTTGAACTTGAAATGATTGAAGCCGGAGCCGAAGAGATGGAGGAAGCCGACAACTTTATTGAAATTGTATCTGCTCTGGAAGATTTTGGAAATATTTCAAAAAAACTTGAAGAATTAAAGATTGAAGCAGAAAGCCAGAGTTTACAGCGTATTCCGGCAAATACAAACGTACTTGATGTTGAAGATGCAAAAATAGTTTTAAAGCTGATAGACCGGCTGGAAGAAGATGATGATGTACAAAATGTATATCACAATCTTGAAATCACACCGGAGCTTGAAGCTGCTCTCGAAGTTTAACCTGCAAAAAATATTTGAATTAATATTTTTTTAAAATTTCGTAATTAGTCTGCTCTTTAATGTTTTTTGTTGATTTCATATAAAAAAACTAAAACTGAAGTCGTCAAAAAAGCTGTTGTGAAATATATCATTAATATTTAAATTATATTTGCAATTCATAATTTTCTGAAAACAATGAGGAAACTTTTTTTAGCTGCAACTGGTGTTTTTCTTATCCAGTTTTTATCTGCTCAGGTAACATTTCCGGTTACTTCAAAAAGCAACCTCACTGTTTACGACGAAGTTTCCTTAAGTTCAGCAGATATTGTTAAAAGAAACAATATTAATCAGGACCCCAGGCTCGAAACAATTCTGAAATGGCATATTGAAAATAACAAAAAGCGCGAAGGCATAAACGGATACCGTGTTGAAATATTTTTCAGCTCGGCACTAAATGCCAAAGACCTGGCTTTAACCAGAAAGAAGAATTTTTTGGAGAAATATCCCGATTATGATGTTCACGTAAAATATACCTCACCCAATTTCAGGGTCAGGGTAGGCGATTTCAGAACTAAAAATGAAGCCTTAAAACTGCACAAGAAGATTGAAAAAGATTATCCGGAGGCATTTATTGTTCCCGATATTATTGATTTTCCGCAGCTGAAACAAAAAAAAGATGAGTGACAAGATTGAGCATGAATGCGGTGTAGCATTAATTCGTTTGTTAAAACCACTATCGTATTATAAAAAGAAATACGGCACATGGAAATATGCCCTTAACAAGCTCTATTTGCTGATGGAAAAACAGCATAACCGCGGGCAGGACGGTGCAGGAATAGTATGTGTTAAAGACCATCTGCCACCCGGCAGTTCATATATAAACCGGTACAGGTCAATTGACAGAAACTCAATTATTGACGTTTTTAACAAGGCCAACAAACTGCTTGTTAAAGCACAGCGCAACGGAATTGATGTTGAAAACTGCGACTGGGCATATGAAAATTACCCCTATGCCGGTGATATTTATTTAGGCCACCTGAGGTACAGCACCAACGGAAAAAACAATATTGACCTCGTACATCCCGTGATGAGGCAAAATAACTGGAAATCAAGAAATCTGGTTCTTGCCGGTAATTTCAATCTGACAAATACCGATGAATTATTTGATATTCTCGTGGATCTGGGACAGCATCCCAAAGCAATTACCGATACAGTTACCGCTCTTGAAAAAGTAGGACATTTTCTTGATGAGGAGAACCAGTATCTTTTCAGAAAATATAAAAACGAAGGATACAAAAACCATGATATTTCACCACTCATTGAAGAAAACATTGATATCCCCAACATTCTTGAACGGTCAACAAAAGACTGGGACGGCGGATATGTTATGGCAGGGCTCATTGGCCATGGCGATGCTTTTGTGGTTCGGGATCCGTGGGGAATAAGACCGGCATTTTACTATTACGATGATGAAATTGTGGTGGCAGCTTCAGAAAGGCCCGTAATTCAAACCGTTATGAATGTAAGCTGGAATAAAGTCAATGAAATTTTACCCGGCGAAAGTCTGATTATTAAAAAGGACGGAAGCATTTCAAACCAAATGATTCGCGTTCCTCATAAAAGAAGCTCATGTTCTTTTGAACGAATTTATCTTTCACGGGGCAGCGACCGCAGTATTTATCGTGAGCGAAAGGAACTCGGAAGGCTGCTAAGCCCTAAAATACTAAAAGCCGTAAATTATGATTTTGGCAATACGGTTTTTTCATACATCCCTAATACAGCGGAAACAGCTTTTTACGGAATGATTGAAGGTATAAGAGAGTACCTTACCGACTGGAAAATAAAACAGCTTAAAGAAGGCAACGGCAGCCTTAATGATGAGGATATTAAAAAAATAATATCATTTGAACCGCGTGTGGAAATGATTGCAATAAAGGACGTTAAGCTTCGGACATTTATTGCAAACGATGCCAGCCGCGAAGACCTTGTAGCTCATGTTTATGATGTAACTTACGGTGTTGTGAATAATAATGTTGACACACTTGTGGTTATTGATGATTCGATAGTAAGGGGAACCACACTGAAAAACAGTATTATAAAAATTTTAGACAGACTTCATCCAAAAAAAATAATTGTAGTTTCTTCTGCTCCGCAAATACGTTATCCAGACTGTTACGGAATCGGTATGACAGAGCTTAATAAATTTACTGCCTTCAATGCGGCAATCGAGCTTCTTAAGGAAAATGGGAAAGAAAATATAATAAAGGAAGTTTATAAGAAATGCAAGGAACAGGAAAATCTTCCAAAAGAAGAGATTGTTAACTATATTCATGACATATACCGTCCTTTTACAAATAAACAAATTTCCGCAAAAATTGCGGAGCTGCTAAAACCTGCCGACTGCAATGCCGAAGTTGAGATTGTTTTTCAAACCATTGATAATCTGAACAAAGCCTGCCCCAATGATACAGGCGACTGGTATTTTACCGGCAACTACCCCACTCCGGGAGGCAACAGGGCAGTAAATATGTCTTTCATTAACTACGTGGAAGGCAATAAGCCTGAAAATGATTAATTTTTATTGGAAGTGTAAAAACATTTTCAACAAAAACGTGTTTTAGATATACCCTTGAAAATGGAAGTACAATTTGTCATGGCGTATTATTAATCTTTCCTTTGGGAAAATATTTTCTTCCGGTTTTCAGGGGTTTTTTATTTTATACCGATTGTAAATTTACAAAACAGTTTGGACTTTTTTGTAAATACAATTCGTATTATCAGAAGTAATGTGCCCGGAAAGAATAAGTCGGTTCAATATCTGACTCCTGACAGATAAAAAACGATATTCAGTAAAACATATATTAAAACCGCCAATGCAAGTCCGGCAACTTTAAATACCAAAAACAAAATCACTGCAATCAGAATAAAGGCATATCTGTACCAGTTTTCTTTAAAACTGAAATTTTTCATTTTAAAAGAGAACATCGGCATTGAAATTATCATCAAACCAGATGTAAACAGGCCAAGTAAAAAAAGTGAACGAGTAGAGTAAAACAAACTGAATAACTGCGGATGATTCTGCGTTTCAATTAAAAAACCCATTGCAGCCCAAAACAAACCGTTTGACGGAATCGGCATCCCCCTGAAAAACGAGCTGTCCGAATCAGCAATATTAAACCGTGCCAGCCTTATGGCTCCGAATACCGGCATTAAAAATACAGAGAACAGAATCAGCCACTGATCCCATCTTCCGGCTATAAAATGTATCGGCTGATTTATATTAAACATTGAAAGTTCGAGCAGAGTAAATAAAACGGCAGCCGGTGCAAGGCCGAATGAAATAACGTCGGCAAGCGAATCAAGCTGCCTGCCCAAATCGGAATATGCATTTAAAATTCGGGCAGCCAGTCCGTCAGCAAAATCTAAAACAGCTGCAAAACAGATAAAAATTCCCGCCAATGTCAAATGTCCGTCAATGGCAAAAAATATTGCCAGCGAACCTGAAACAAGGTTCAGCGAAGTGATAAAATTAGGTATCTGCTTTATCACTCTTTGCATAAAAATTTATTTAAAAGTTGCAATTACAGTTTTTCCACCGGTGGTTTTCTGGTTAATCTGCACATCAACCTCAGTGTTTACAGGCAAAAACAAATCCACTCTTGAGCCAAAACGTATAAATCCGTATTCTTCTCCCTGCCTTACTTCATGCCCCTGTTTTTTTGATGTAACTATTCTTTTGGCCACCGTTCCGGCAATTTGCCTCGACATTATTTCTGTTCCGTTTTTCATTTTAAAAACTGTTGAACAACGTTCATTAAGCTCGGATGATTTTTCCACAAAAGCCGGGTAAAATGCACCACGTTTATGATTTTGATAAACTACCTCACCATCTACAGGTGCCCGATTCTGATGAACATTAAAAACCGACATAAAAACAGAAACCATTAAACGTTCACTGTTGAAATATTCTTTTTCGAATACTTTACGGATTTCCACAATTTTTCCGTCAGCAGGAGACAGAACATATTTCTCGTTCCGCTCAATTTTACGTTCTGGAACCCGAAAAAAGCACACTATAAGCACTGCTAAAAACAGCAATGCAGCTATGAGTAAATAAAAAATAAAAGGTGAGTTCCGTAATGTAAAATAGATTAATACATCAAAAGCAGCCAAAACTAACAGGGCTGCCGGAATAATTTTTTTTCCTTCGCTGTGAATATGCATTTTATTATATATTACCCGACAAGTTTAACCATACAAAAATAACCGGAATCACAAACAGCAAACTGTCAAAACGGTCTAACAAACCTCCGTGTCCGGGCAGCATTGTACCAGAATCCTTAACATTCAGCCTGCGTTTTATAATTGACTCGAACATATCTCCCAAAGTTCCGAAAACTATTACAAGAACAGAAATCATTATCCAGCCGGGGAGCGAAACCTGCCCAAACAACAATGAATTGACATATCCCGTTAACAGAGAAAAAACTGCCCCTCCGGCAAAACCTTCCCACGATTTGTTAGGTGATATTCTTTTATGAATTTTATGCTTCCCTAATTTGGAACCAACAAGGTAGGCCATTGAATCATAGACCCAGACAATAAAAAATACACCTATCAAAATTCTTGAATTGTAGCCCGGAAAAGCCGGATATCCCGGATGAACAATAAAGTTTAAAAGGCTGAACGGTATAGCCACATATACAAATCCGGTAAAAGTAACAGCGCTGTTTTGCAAAATTCCGGAACGTTCGCTAAAAGCTTCATACAAAAAAATAAAAAGAAGTGCCGGAATAAAAATTAAATGCGACTTTGCCGGCAATACATTGTTAACCATCAAAAAGCAGATGAAAAACATAAGAAGGCCCAGAGCCAGTCCTGTATTTTTTCTTGGTTTTATTCCTGCTGTTTCAACAAGCTGATAAAATTCGAGCTGAGTTAAAAATAAAAAAGCCCCAAACACTATAAAAAACAGAAAGGGATGTATTGCCACACCGGCCAGCATCAAAAAAACATATACAACCCCGGTTAATGAACGTCTTCCTAAATCTTTCAATGCTTCAGTTCTTTAAGAAGTTCAAGAGCCTTTTGTTCATCACTCTCTTCTACATAAATCACATAGTCGCCAAATGATTTATAGGCAGAATCATGCTGATTTAAAACAACCGCCTTAATGCCGGCATTTTCAAGAATATCTCTGGCCATGGTTGCCTTATATTCATGTATGGTTAAAAAAACCTCTTTCCACCCTTCCTGCATATTTTTTCTTTTAAGCTGATTTAACTTTATCGTCAGTTTCTGTGTTTTTATCCTTTATCTCTTTACTTACAACTTCTGTGTCATCTTTTTCACTGCGGGTAACTTGTTTTTCAGTTTCAGCAGGTATTTCCGATGATTCAGATTCAGGCATTTTTTCATTATCCACTTGATTATCATCAATTTTTTTATCCCAGATTCGCTTTCCGAAAATATTTTCAAGGTCTTCACTAAAAATAACTTCACGCTCTAAAAGCAATTCTGCAAGCTCTTCATGACCTTTCAAATTTTCATTCAACACCCTTTTTGCCCTGCAATATTGTCCTTCTATAATACTTTTAACTTCTGAATCAATCAGTTCCGCAGTTTTTTCACTATATGGCTTTGTAAATGAGTAGTCCGTCTGTCCGGTTGAATCATAATAACTTACATTCCCCACTCTTTCACTCATGCCAAAATAACTTACCATTGCATAGGCCTGTTTTGTAACTTTTTCAAGGTCATTCTGGGCACCTGATGAAATACTTCCGAAAACAATTTCCTCGGCAGCTCTTCCTCCCAGTGCCGAACACATTTCATCAAGCAGTTGCTCTTTAGTGGTTATTGAACGCTCTTCGGGAAGATACCAAGCGGCTCCCAGTGCTTTCCCGCGCGGAACGATAGTCACTTTTACAAGCGGATGTGCATGCTCCAGCAGCCAGCTGATAGTAGCGTGTCCGGCTTCGTGGAATGCTATTGTTTTCTTTTCTTCTGCCGAAATAATTTTATTTTTCTTCTCCAATCCTCCCACAATTCTGTCAACAGCATCCAAAAAGTCCTGTTTAGTAACAGAATCCCTGCTTTTCCGTGCGGCAATAAGTGCAGCTTCATTACAAACATTGGCAATATCGGCTCCTGAAAAACCCGGAGTTTGTTTTGCAAGAAAATCCACTTTCACCTCATCGGATAATTTGAGAGGACGCAAATGAACTTTAAAAATCTCGCCTCTTTCAATGAGGTCAGGCAGTTCCACATGAATTTGCCTGTCGAAGCGGCCGGCACGCATCAGTGCACGGTCCAGAATATCGGCACGGTTGGTTGCTGCCAGGATTATAACTCCGCTGTTTGTATCAAATCCGTCCATTTCGGTAAGCAGTTGATTAAGGGTATTTTCCCTTTCATCATTTGAGCCAAAATTGGGATTTCTTCCACGGGCACGTCCGATTGCATCAATTTCATCAATAAAAATAATACATGGTGCCTTTTCCTTAGCCTGCTTAAACAGGTCTCTCACACGCGAAGCCCCCACCCCGACAAACATCTCCACAAAGTCAGAACCCGACATTGAAAAGAACGGTACACTTGCCTCACCGGCAACTGCGCGTGCAAGCAGGGTTTTTCCTGTTCCGGGCGGCCCTACAAGCAGAGCTCCCTTTGGAATTTTACCGCCAAGTTTGGTAAACTTACCCGGATTCTTTAAAAACTCCACTATCTCTTCAACCTCCTGCTTGGCCTCTGACAAACCAGCAACATCTTTAAAAGAAGTAGTTACCTTTTGATCCTTGTCAAAAATTTTGGCCTGCGACTTTCCGACATTGAAAATACCGCCTGCACCACCTCCACCCGCACCACGGCTCATTCGTCTGAAAATCCAAAGCCAGAGTAATATAATCAGCACAAACGGGCCGATACTCCAAAGAATGTCACCCACCCAGTTTCTTTCCTGACTGTATTCAGGCAAAATCATTGCATCAGAACCGGATTGGGCTTCTTTAAGATTATTTTCAAAAGTTTCAACAGAACCTATAGTAAAGGTAAAATGAGGCCCCTCATCAGTTGGTTTTGAAAAATTCTCATTAAACTGTTTCTGATATTTTGGGAGGCTGCTCTTTTTAAGATAAATATTAGCTTCTTTTTCATTTACAACAACAATACGTTCAATGTCGTTGTTTGCCAGCATATTAGTTTTAACATCGCTCCAGTTAGTCTTTACAGGATGACTGGCACTGCTCAGATAATACTGAACACCGATAAAAGCCAGGGCAATAATGCCATAAATCCAAAATGCATTAAATTTTGGTGCTTTATTGTTTTTATTGTCTGTTTTTTTGTTAATGTCAAACAGACTTTGATTTGGTTTCCCCTGTTTTTTATTTTTCTTAGTTTCTGTCATAAAGTATATTTACTTTTCTGAATCTTCCTTTATAATATCTGCATCGGCCCAAAGCCCTTCGAGGTTATAAAAATTACGCGCCTGCTCATAAAAAACGTGAACCACAATTTCTCCAAAGTCCAGCAAAACCCAGGTTGAGTTTTGGTATCCTTCGCTGTGCCACACTTTTTCTCCGGTTTCCTCTTCAACACTCTTTTCAACCGATTGTGCAATGGAACTTACATGAGTGGTTGAAGTTCCGTGGCAAATAATAAAATAACCACATTCTGTATAACCTATTTTATTTAAATCAATAATTACTATTTCCTTCCCCTTGGTTTTTCTTATTCCTTCAAGAACTGCATTTTTTATTTTTTTCGTAATTTCTTCGTTTTTATTCATAAACAACTTTTAACACCACAAAGATATATTATTTGCCTCATATCCTTTTGATTTTCACAAATGATGAAATTAATTAAAGAGATAATACCATAATTTTAAATTTATATAACCAACCAACGATTAATATAGTAAAAAACACTAAATATTTCATTTTTATTATCGTCTGTTCAAAACAAAAAATTGCACTTTTGCACTTTTATGAGACTTAATTAAAAAACAAAGATTCAATCTGTTATAAATGATGGAAACTTTTAAAAATATTTTAGTTCTGAACGAAACAACTTCGACCAACAACTATGCCATGCAACTTATTAACGAGGGCGGTACAGAAAATGGCAGTATGGTGCTGTCATATTATCAGAAAAAAGGAAGAGGGCAGCGTGGAAATGAATGGGAAAGCACTCCGGGATTGAATATGCTGGCTAGTATAATAGTGTTTCCTGATTTTTTGAATCCGGCAGGCCAGTTTTACATCTCAAAAATCGTAAGTATTGCTATTGCCGAATGGCTTAAACCACAGACAAATGAGATTTTTATAAAATGGCCCAATGATATTTATATCCGAAACAAAAAAATTGCAGGAATTCTGATTGAAACATCTGTTATGGGCAGCAGACTTCATTCGGCAGTTGCAGGTATCGGCCTTAATCTGAATCAGACAAAATTTTCTGAAAATATTCCAAATCCGGTTTCACTCAAAACAGTTACCGGAAAAGATTATGACATCAAAAATACGGCTTTTGAAATACGGGAATTATTCATGTTCTGGTATAAAAATCTCGAAAAAGGTGAATTTGATTTAATCGACAAACTTTATCACAAAAATTTATTCCGGATTAACGAATGGGCACTTTATAAAAAGAATGACAAAACTTTTGAAGCACGTATAACAGGTACAGAAAGCAGTGGACATTTAATTTTAGAAGACCGCAATGGTGAAAAAACAAACCATATGTTTAAAGAAGTGGAATTTATTATTTAAAACAACATTGGTTCCTTTTACTGATAAGGCAGGGTTCTGAGTGTTTCGGCAAGCTGGTTAACACCTTCTTCAAGTTTACTGCCAACCATCATCTTCATCATCATATTTAAACCGGCATGCAAAGTGAGGCGTATCTTTGTCTGAAAAGCCGAATCAGGCAACAGTTGTATCCAAAAGGTCATGTTAAGTGGCAAATTCCCTGAACTTTCAACTTTAATGGTTTTATACGGTTCGCGGTTTACAATTTTTATTTCGGCAAGTCCCATCCCCGTTATATTAAATCTGCAGGAGTCGCGGTCGGATTCAAAACCGCTGATTTTAATCTGCGGCACCTGATTACTTATTTTTTCAAGAAGACCGGAATTGAGATACTGCGACAAATTTTCAAAATTCGACAAATAATCGTAAACAATCTGTTGATTATGTTCAATTATTTTAACCTCACTAACGTATTTGCTTACACTCATATCAAATTATTTTAAAAATATTGATATAGTTTTAAATTCACATTTATTATAGATTAGTTAACCCTCAGAAATTATGCTGATTACAAAATTATTTTCCTGTCCATGCTTCATTTCTTAAACTGCGTGCATCAATATCTCTTCCTTCCCATATCCCGGCTGAATCAAAAATAGTGGAATCTGATTTTGTTTCTTTTTTTCCTTTTTTTATTTCAACAAAATCAAAATTAGCAAGTAATTGTCTTAAAAATTTAATCTTACTTCTGTCCTTAATTCTTAAAATAATTTCTTCCATTTTTTTGAATTCAATTCATATTAAATAAAAACATTAAAACTATGAGCTTTTGCATTATAAAATTAAGAATTAATCATGACTTTCCCCAGTTTGCAGGGTCTTTTCTCCATTCCATCAAAGTTTCAACCTGATCTTCAGAAATTTCACCCAGTTCAAGTGCAGTATCAATTAAAACCTGATATTTGCTGAGTGAGGTAAGTTCAATACCTGCTTTTTTGAAATTCTCCTTTGCAACATCAAAGTTATAAGTAAATATTGATACCATTCCCAGCACTTCGCCGCCGAAACCCGAAATTGCCTCTGCTGCCTTCAGGCTGCTGCCTCCGGTTGAAATCAAATCCTCAATAATCACAACCTTCTGGTTTGGTTTCAAGTCACCTTCAATCAGATTTTCAAGTCCGTGTCCTTTTGGTTTCGAACGTACATAAATAAACGGAAGCCCCAGTTTTTCGGCAACCAGAACCCCGTGTGCTATTGCTCCCGTGGCAACCCCGGCAATCACTTCTGCTTCGGGATATTTTTCCTGAATAACATCCACAAAACGGTCGCGGATAAACGTGCGAATTTCAGGATATGACAAAATCTTTCTGTTATCACAATAGATTGGTGAATTCCAGCCCGATGCCCACACAAAAGGATTCAACGGCTGAATTTTTATCGTATTTATATTGAGAAGCTTTTTTGTAACTTCAATTTGTGAATCTTTCATACTTTTATGCAATTTTAAAATGATTTCTTAATGAAAAAACAAATGTATAAAGTTTTTTTCAATGACAGGCTCATTCAAATTTGTGCCTGTGAAAATGTAAAAAAAAATAACTTCACTGTAAAATTGAACGAACCTGTTACAAAAGCAATAATTGAAAAATGGTTTGCCGGTTTTGTGCAGGAAACAAACAAAAAAACAATCATTACACATCCTGAACCGGAACTTTTATTTCAGATATTCAGAGAATCATTTCATGAATTACCGGCTGCCGGCGGTATTGTAGAATCAAATAATAAATTGCTTTTCATTTTTCGCAACGATAAATGGGATTTGCCAAAAGGAAAAATTGAACCGGATGAAAATCCGGGTGAGGCTGCACTTCGTGAAGTGACTGAGGAATGCGGAATTACGGGACAAACAATCAAAAAACAGCTGCCTTCCACATACCACATCTACTATTTATCAGGCA
>CAZXTX010000019.1:0-19249 GCA_964643695.1 uncultured Mariniphaga sp.
CCCGAAACAGCCGAAAAACTTGCAGAAAAAATTATTGCGGAGGTTAATGAAATAATAGAGGAGTAATGGAGAAAACTTTTTTAACTTCTTAAGAAGTTAAATAAATTCACGACACTCTCTGTTCGAAATTTACAGAGTCTTGTTGTGTTTTCATTATTATATTGTTAAATGTTTCTGTTTTAATAGTCCCATAGATTAATAGGATTGGTTCAGGCACATCCCAATTTTCATTTCACTAACTTGTTTCTCCAAATCATTCATGTATTACGTATCTGCTAATCCATATTCATCATGCCAATCTTTTTCATTATCACTTTCTTTCTTGGGCAAATGTTCAAAGACTTTTTCTATTGGAGTCATATTAATATCACTTTCTAATTGTATAGACAAGCCATATGAAGTTGCTAATATCGTGTATAGTGAATTATCTAAATTGCGATTTTTAATATTTAAAATATTCAGCAAATCTTTATTAATTAGCTTAATATCAGAAAAAGAGTGTAATCCAATTCTCATGGAATCATATATAGAACCACCACCACAATAAAGAACAGGTCTGTCTTCAAGAGCATTGTATAATCTTTTAGGATTCCATCCATGCTTTCTTTTATTAAATTCTTGCTCAATATTTTTTATCATTTCAATTGTTTTTTTCTCTAATTGTGAATGATATTTTTTTATATAATTTTCAAATCCGTATTGTGATTTTCTGAATTTTTGTTGTATTTCTGAAATTAAATAGTTTTTATTTTTCTTTTTATATTCTTCAAAAATATAATTTAAACCTATTGGAAAAGACATAACAGCATGAATATCAGGAAGGCGATTTTCAGTAATAGTAAAAAATGCAATGTCAGTTGTTCCTCCGCCAATATCGGTTAATAAGTGCATTCCTCTCTCAATTCGTTTTTGTTGTGTAATTGAAGATAAACCAGCAAATGCTTCTGGTAAAACATTTAATCCATAATATGAAATATCATCACTATTATACTCATCTATTATAGTTAATTCCATAAGTTCACTATATTTTGCTTTAAGAAATTTATCCAGGCTTTTGTATTCTTCAATTAATTTATTTACTGAAATCAATATTTTAAACGCATTATCAATTTGCATTTTAGCATCAGAAGTATCGAAGCTATATGATACACCCATTTGAGTATAAAAACTATCACCAATCTCATTTTGAATCTGAAATAATACATATGTTAAATACCATATAGTAATGAACTGTGGATTTATTTCATATGGCCAATGGTGCTTTGAAAAAGCTGCTAATTTAAAGTATCTAAAAATTTGTTTTATAGGAGTTTTTTCTTTTTCCCATTTTTCATAAGCTAATTTAAATTCTTGTTCTTTTTTTATTATTTCATTGTTATATTCATCTATGTCATAATTGTAATCATTCCTTATTGCCCAACAATCTAATTCCCATTCTTCAATTTCTTTATTATAATCTTCATCTATTTGTTTACATTGTAATTTCCATCTTTTACAAGATTCTTCATATTGCTTAATATTTATAAACTGTTCTTTTAAGGAAGCACCTTTAATATTTAATCTTTTAGGCTTTGATGGATATGTTTTTTGAGGGGATGAGGGAAGTTCTAATACTGGTTTTTCAATAATCTCTAATACTGGTTCAGGTTTATAAGAAGGTAATATTATTTTACATTTTTTTTCATCGACAAATCCGTAACTTAAAGTATCATCTTTATTTATTTGAACAATTGAGGGTAATAGTACTGATTTTTTATTTTTCAGAACATTAAATTCAAAAAACTTATAAATCTTAGATGCAGGATTTGAAGCATCCTCAATACACACTTTCGTTTGATGAGTTCCAAAATCTAATCCAACAGTATAGCTCATAGTCAATAGACTTTAATTTGACTCAATGAAATTAATTTAGGTTCTTTTGTACTTATCTTGCTTTCATTTATTTTTTGAATAGCATCATCTTTCATTGCAATTATCCCTTTTAATGTACCTCGCCGAGCAGGTAAGATTCTAAGAAAGCGAGCTTTCTCTTCTTCTGTAATTGCATAATTAGCACTGAATTCAATATTCGAAATATTTTGCTTTTCTTCGTTTATTCGATTATTATAAAACTCTTCTGTTCTTTGAATTTGTATAGCTTTACTTGTTTCTAAACGCATTTTCTGGTCTTCCAGATAGTCTTGATAAATAACATCAATTCTATAAGCGATATCTTCTCTTAATATATCAATTATTACTTTATCAGGGCTTAATGGCATCTGATTAAAAGTTGCATATAATTGCGATTCTCCAAGAAATCTTTCTGATAAATCTTTATTTTCAATAATTGATTTAGTTTGAATATCAAAAACAATTGGAACTAATAATTCATTTGTTTGTTCTTTTCCAAACCATTTTTTGGTAATATAAATAGTGTAAATAGCAAGAAAATATTCACCACATTTTATTTGTGGAAAATCATTAAAACGCTTTTTATTTATACCAAATTGGAAAGCAGTGTTCGATTCTTTTAAATTTTGTCTAAAACATTCTTTTGCAGCAATAATCAATGGGTGATAAGCATTTACAAATATTAGATCTTGATTATTATATGCTAATTCCTGATTAAATGTTAACTCAAACTCATGTTTATCTCTTATAGAATTAATAAATTGGCGAAATAATAACTCAGTTTCATTATAATTTGGCTGATATCTGTTGAGAAAATTAATGAGATAGTTTTTATTAGCTAAAGGAATAGAAAATTTATAAACATTATCTTCCGCAGCTTTTAATGTGCACTCTGTTAGGTAATTACGAATTAAAGATTGAATGTAATTATAAAGTTCATGTTCTGTTATATAGCGGTAGTTTTTTTGAATTTTTTGAATTTCATTCTTGAAATAAGTATCATTTGTAAGAGTATCTGTCAAGCCTTCACTAATTTCTTCCAGATGCCTTTTTTCATGTAATATAGCCCTACTTATATTTTCAATTTTTTCTGCTTCATCTTCTTCTGATAATTTAGTACAATAAAGTTCTTTTTCTAATTTTATAATTCGTTTTTGAATAGTACCACCTTCAGTTTCTTTTTCAAGAATTGCTTCCAGATCTCCGATACTACTGCGAAATATACCAATTCGTTTAAGAAGCCTTTCATAAATTTTTTCCTGAATTGAACCTTTTACAATTAAATTATAAATATTTATAATCTGTGATTTTTGCCCAATTCTGTCTATTCTACCAATTCTTTGTTCAACAACCATTGGATTCCATGGTAAATCATAATTTACCAGAGCATCACAAAATTGAAAATCCAATCCTTCACTTCCAACTTCTGAGGACAATAAAATATTTACATTTTTTTTAGTCCTGAATGTTTTAATTACCTCATCTCTTTCTTGGATATCTCCATGAATAACTGCAGAATTATATCCATCTTTATGTAATCGTATTCTGAGATACTTTAATGTGTTTTTAAATAATGCAAATACTATTATCTTCTTACTGTTGGCATCAACAATATCTTTAATAATTGTCAGAAGCATTTTATATTTTGCATCACTGTAATTTTCATATTTGTCAATTCCTCTATCGAGACTTTCAGTATCATTTAAAAAACCATATATACTACTTGCAATCCGTCTTTTCTTTTGAATTAAGCCCAATCCATGCCCCTGTGATAGTTTAGAATCTCCGTATTCATCAATATAGCTGTGATCATCATAGTATTCATCTATAATTTTGTCATACTTTTCTTTTTCTTCTTGTGAAAATTCAACTTTTCTTAAATGTGGTTTACGAACAGGTTGTGTCCAATCAGTTGTTACTTCTCGTTTTCGTGTACGTGAAAATATATTATTCATCATACTCATTGATGAAATATCAAATTGTAATTGAACCCTGTTCTCTATTGTGTCAGGCTGAGTAGTTAAATTTTCTATTATTTTAACGTATAATGGAATATTTTTAAATATGTCATTGACTGTAACAGACTTATCAAATGCAATATTTTTACCATAATGAATAATCAAATTTGAATTACTTAATTCATTTGCAATCTTTTTAAGATCTACATTTTTATTTAAAGCTGAAATAGCTTTAATAAAAGGTCTATTTATAGCCAAGTATGTTTGGAAAATTTCTATGTTATTAAATTGCTGACTATCCAATAAATAAAGCAAATTGAACAAGTTCTCCTCACTTATCATTATAGGTGTAGCAGTCATAAAAATTGTAGAAATAGAATAAGGAATAATAATTTTTGCACCTTTATAAGTTTGGGTGTTATTATTTTTAAGTTTATGAGCTTCATCACATAATACAAGATCGAATTTAGTATTCTCCTCTATTATTAACTTTAAAAAAGGATTGATTTCTTCTTTATTCTTTATTTTACTTTGTATAAATTCATAATTTATTATTCCTTTTACAATCCCAGATTTTAAATCATCAACTAAATCCCTTTTTCTTTCGTATACTTTAAAATTTAGATTGAACTTTTCTTTTAGTTCATTCTTCCACTTTTCCTTTAACATTTTGGTACAAATAACCAATACATTTCGTAGTTCTTTACGGGCAGCAAGTTCCATCATTATGTGTCCTGCTTCAATAGTCTTACCTAATCCGACTTCATCAGCAATCAGCAATCTACGATTTGGAGAATTAAGAAATTTCAATAACGGTTTGAACTGATATGCTTTAAATAAAGTTCTAGAAGCTTTTAATGAAGAAATAGTATTATTACTTGTATTATGAATTTTAAATGTTGTATTAATACGTGAAAAATCAAGATAAGAACTAAAAAGTCCTTTTATACAACATTCAAAAGGGTCTGTAATATCAGTATCAAAAATTAAATTTGTTTCTAATGAATCTTTTTCCTCATTCCCATAACGTACCCGATACAGCTGGCGTCCTCGACCTCCGGGACGAACATCTACAATAACACCTTTTTCCTTCGAATTTACATTAGTTACTTTATCTCCTCTTTGATATTTTGTCATTATAAATACAGTATTTTATTTTAAAATATTTTCTTAAAGGTTCAGCTATTTGCAAATTCATCTTATTACTCAATTCAAAAAGAGTCAAATACCATCACTTTTGAAATTCAATCAAATATAAACATTTAACATCCAAAATTAAAACATATTTCATTTCGACTTTAGTTAATGAAATCCATTTATTGATGAAATGTCAATGCCTAAAATATATTAAAAAAACAAGTTGTTTTATGCACATTGGCATTTTCAATATTTATATTAATTTTTAAACTGAGGATTGTTAGGTGGATTTTTATATTTTTTTCAGTAATTAATTTTCCTATAGGTTGTATTATTTGCTAAATTAGTATGAAATCAGGGCTTTTAATCTTAAGTCAATATGATTAAATGAGTTTGGGAAAGTCGAGAAGCATCAAACATCATTTGATTCTTATATACATAATAATTTTGCAGCGGAAACAAATTTAAACTTTATGGTTTAAACAGAAAATAGTATAAGATGAAACAGAAAAGATTATTGCGAAGGTTGAGGGAATAATACCGATTGGAAAAATATAATAGACCAAATATAGTTCAAAATGATACTCCGATTTTTTACCGGCGCAGTTCGTTTTTTAGTTACCTATTTTCTAATTGGATACACTGATTTTAAAACTGTGTCATCAGTCGGGAAAGACTTCTTTTTTTTGAATATTTTTAGTGGGTCGTACTGGATTCGAACCAGTGACCTCATGCCTGTCAAGCATGCGTTCTAAACCAACTGAACTAACGACCCCTTTCAGAACTTTTGAATGATGATGCAAAAGTATAAAAACAAGTCAGGTAAACAAAACAAACGAACTTTATAAATATCTGTTTTTAACTGATCTCACATTTGTTGTCTTATAAAAACAATGAACCCCGGCAAGTGAATCGCCGGGGCTATTTTTTCATCGGGAAGATAAAAAAATATGGGTCATCTGTTAAGATTGCATAAAGTTACAATAAGTTATATTAAATTTCAAGTAAAAGTTTCAATTAATATTTGCCAGTGCATCATATAAAAGTGTATTCAGCCTGTAAATCTGCCTGCAGGCACCAACAGTTTTTTCAATAAAATCTCCGCCGGCAATTTCATTGTCGGTAAGTGAAACTGAAAACACATAAGATTTGTATTTCAGAAGATGAATAAATTCATGATCTTTTGGAAAACCCTTTGGTGCAGTTTTCAACTGATCCTCAAGCATATCAGGCAGTGCGGCCCTGAATTCCGAATCATTGAACAACTCATCAAACTCTTCGGGAAAACGGGCAACATAATTTCTGATTACTTTCAGCTGTTCATTGTCGGGTCTGTATATTCCGCCGCCTGCAATACTTTCGCCCGGTTCAATATGCAGGTAGTATCCGGGGCTTGCACCTTTTCTGCCTTCTTTTGAAATAAAAGTGCCAAAATGGGTTTTATAAGGACTTTTATCTTTTGAAAACCTTAAATCGCGGTATATCCTGAACAGACAATCTTTAGCTTCAACTGCTGATACTGTCGGGTCAAACTTTCTGATTTCATTAATCAGCACTTCTGTAAGAAACATCATCTTTTCATGGCTTTCCTGATACCATTCCCTGTTTGCTTCAAACCAGCCGCGGTTATTATTTTGGGAAAGCTCCTTTATGAATTGCAAAACTTTTTCCATAATTTTCTAAAATTTCTTTTAATTTTGATTGGAACTGTCAAATGTAAGAAAAATGGAGAAAAAATATGTATTGATTGTGGCAGGCGGTAGCGGTAAGAGAATGAGCAGCGAAATTCCCAAGCAATTTATTAAAGTTAACGAAAAGCCGCTACTGATGCATACTTTTGATGCTTTTCTTAAATCGGATGAAAATTTTGAATTTATTCTAACTTTACCCGAAACTGAAATACCGGTATGGAAAAAATTGTGTGAAGATTTTTCCTTCAACCAAAATCATATTGTTATACCGGGTGGAGAAACTCGTTTTCATTCGGTAAAAAACGGGCTGAAAGAAATTGAAGGTGACGGAATTGTATTTATACATGACGGAGTTCGCCCCCTGGTTTCTGTACAGACCATAAAAAATTGTTATGACACCGCTGTAAAAAAAGGAAATGCACTGCCGGTAATTCCGGTTTCGGAATCAGTGCGAAAAATTACCGGCTCCGGTAACAGGGCAGTGGATCGTTCAGAATTATTTTTGGTTCAGACACCCCAGACATTCAGTGTAAAAAACATTAAAAAAGCTTATGAACAGGAATATCAGGAAAAATTTACCGATGATGCCTCGGTTTTTGAAAGTTCGGGCAATAAGATATATACTGTTAAAGGAAACAGGGAAAATATTAAAATAACATGGCCGGCAGATTTAAAAATTGCCGGCGCATTGTTGAAAAGTTAATTCTGTTTGTTCCTGCATCTTAAATCCGAAAATTTATACAAGTGAATCGCCCTTTTGAATTCTCACATCAGTAACAAACTGTTTTATCTGCTGCTCATCTTCTTTCCGGCAAATCATAAGAGTATCATTCGATTCGGCAATTATATAACCGTCAAGCCCCTGCAAAACAGCTACCTTTTCCTTACTTAAATTCACAATACAGTTGGTGGTATTATATGTAAGTATATTTTCGCCTAAAATTACATTTCCGTTGGAATCTTTTTCCTTGTTCTCATATAATGAACCCCAGGTTCCAAGATCGCTCCAGCCAAAATCGGCGGTAAGCACATAAACGTTTTTTGCTTTCTCCATTATTCCGTAGTCAATGGAAATACCCTGACATTCAGAATAAGTTTTGTTAATGAAATGCATCTCATTAACAGTATTGTAAAGATTAATTCCTTTTGAAAATAACTGTGAAACATCACTTAGATATTCATCAAATGCAGCGAGAATGGATTTAAGCGACCAGATAAAAATTCCCGAGTTCCAGAAAAACTCACCACTTTCAACAAAAATACGTGCCATTTCGAGATCAGGTTTTTCTGTAAAGGTTTTCACCTTGTGCAGGTTGTCAAGATTATTAAAATCAACTTTATTTTTCACCTGAATATATCCGTATCCTGTTTCAGGCCTGCCGGGTTTAATTCCGAGAGTCAGCAGTGCTTCATTGTTTTTTGTAAAATCAAGACCATTTTTAATTTGTCTGATAAACTCTTCCTCTTTTATGATAAGATGATCGGAAGGAGCTACAATAATGTTGGCATCAGGGTTTACAACTTTAATTTTATACGATGCATAGGCAACGCACGGGGCTGTGTTTCTTCGGAATGGCTCAAGCAGAATTTGTTCCGGTTTTAATTCGGGGAGCTGTTCCATTACGAGTTCTTTGTAACGCACACTGGTTACCACTAAAATATTTTCGGCAGGAACCAGCGGTAAAAACCTGTCAAAAGTTTGCTGTAAAAGTGTTCTGCCTGTTCCTAAAATATCGAGAAACTGTTTCGGTTTTGCCGTGCGGCTTAATGGCCAGAAGCGGCTTCCAACACCACCGGCCATAATAATGCAATAATTATTTTCCATTAATCTTAATTTAAGATTTACAAATTTAAGACTTTTAACTTTAATACAGGAAAGTATTCCGGTTTATAAACAACTGATATTTTCAATTATGACTTTTAAATTTTGTTTCAGCCATTAATGTTGTAAATTTATCATCATTTAAAAATGAATTTATTTTAAAAAACAGTATAAAGAAATTTTTGAGATTTTTGTATTGTAAATCGGATATTGTATGTTTTTTAGGAAATTTTTTCATACGACATTATAATTATCAAAATTTGAATTAAAAATGAATTTCTTTTTTCACGTTGGAAGATATTTTCAGTTGCTTTCCAAAGTTTTCAGACGACCTGAGAAGCATAAAATGTACATCAGGCAACTGTTTTATGAAATTGACAGCCTGGGTGTAAACTCAGTATGGATTGTGATAATTATTTCTGTTTTCATAGGCGGAATCATGACTATTCAGTTTGCCTACAGCATGTCTAACCCGATATATCCCAATACCCTTGTGGGGCTTGGTACACGCGACACCCTGATACTGGAATTTTCATCAACGATGATTGCACTGATAATGGCCGGAAAAATAGGTTCAAACATAACTTCAGAATTGGGAACCATGCGGGTTACCGAGCAGATTGATTCCCTGGAAATTATGGGTATTAATTCGGCAGCTTATCTGATAATGCCTAAAATAGTGGCAGTTGTAATTATTTTTCCGTTTCTTTTTATTATTAGTGTGTTTTTTGGCCTTTTAGGCGGAATGGTTACCGGGCCGTTATCCGGAGTAATTTCCGTTCAGCATTATCTTGACGGAATACAGTGGCTGTTTGTTCCCTATTATGTTACTTTTTCACTTATAAAATCATTGTTTTTTGGTTTTATAGTTGCCTCGGTACCGGCTTATTACGGTTACTATGTACATGGCGGGGCACTTGAAGTTGGTTCTGCCAGCACAAAAGCCGTGGTAAACACCAGTATTTTGATTTTACTTTCCGACTTGATTCTAACACGACTGTTACTGACATGATTAGAGTAAATAACATAAATAAATCGTTTGACGGGGTAGCCGTTTTGAAAAATGTTTCAACAGTTTTCAATCAGGGAATAACAAATTTGATTATCGGGCCAAGCGGTTCGGGAAAAACGGTACTGCTGAAATCCGTTCTGGGGCTTTATGAAATAGACAGCGGCGAAATCTGGTACGACGACCGAAACCTTGTAACGATGCGCGAAAAAGAACGCAAAAAAATGCGGCAGGAGCTTGGTATGGTATTTCAGGGAGGAGCATTGTTTGACAGCCTTACGGTTGCCGCAAACGTAAAATTTCCACTGGATATGTTTACCGGCATGTCACCGGCAGAGAAACAGAAACGCGTTGAATTTTGTCTGGAACATGTTAATATCGAACCGGTTGCCTACAAATTGTTTCCCAGTGAGATTAGTGGCGGAATGCAAAAAAGGGTTGCCATTGCACGGGCGATTGCCTTAAATCCGAAATATCTGTTTTGTGACGAGCCTAATTCCGGCCTCGACCCGGAAACAGCAACTGTAATTGACAAATTAATACAAAATCTCACCAAAGAATTCAATATGACCACAGTTATCAATACACATGATATGAATTCTGTTATAGAAATCGGCGAATCGGTACTGTTTATATTAAAAGGCGATGCTGTATGGCACGGAACCAATAAAGAAATTTTAAATACCGACAATGAAAAGCTGAATGATTTTATTTTTGCAAATAAACTTTATGCACATTTTAAAAAAGGGCAGTCTTAACTTTAAAATTTAGCAGCCGGTTTTATTTTTAATGATATTCTATTACTTTTGCAGCCAGATTGTCCTGTGGTGTAACTGGCAACACGTCTGACTCTGGATCAGAAGAGTCCAGGTTCGAGCCCTGGCAGGACAACAAAAAAGAAATCCTTGCAATTAGTTTAATCGCAAGGATTTTTTGCTCATATAAGTATTTGTTAATCAATAACTCTTATGTCTGCATCCGGATAATAATGTCTATTTTTTTGAAATCCGGTAAAGTCTTCCTTCATCGGTAACAGCCCAGAGAGCTCCGTCCGGGCCTTCGGTAATATCGCGGAATCGCTGATTTTCTTTCTCAAGAAGTCTTTCCTCGGCAATTACTTTATTGTCTTTTAATACAATCCGTGCAATATGTTTACTACTTAATCCGCCGATAAACAGATTGTTCTGCCATTCGGGAATTACATCCGATGCGTAAAATGTCATTCCGCTGGGTGAAAGAACCGGATCCCAGTAATATACGGGCTGTTCAAGACCTTCCTTCTGAGTTGCACCACCGCTTATTATTGCTCCGCTGTATTCAATTCCGTAAGTAATGGATGACCAGCCGTAATTGATTCCGGGTTTAATGAGGTTAATCTCATCACCTCCGCGCGGCCCCATTTCCGAAAGCCACAATTCACGCGTTACCGGGTGTATTGCAAGTCCCTGCGCATTGCGGTGACCATAAGAATAAATTTCGGCCATTGCCCCTTCGGTATTTATAAAAGGATTTCCGGGTACCGGTTTTCCTTCGGGTGTGATATGAACAACCTTACCGTAACCGTTATCCAAAAGCTGAGCTTTTGGCCTTGTGGCTAAATCGGAACGTTCACCGGTTGATACAAAAATATTACCGTCGTCACTAAAAACTATACGGCTTCCAAAGTGCATACTGTTATCATAATACGGCACAGCCCTGTATATAATTTCAAAATTTTCAATTTTTGTTTCATCTGCCGACAGCTTCCCTTTGCCAACAGCCGTTAATGAACCCTGAGGAGTTTTTTCCGCCAGGGTAAAATAGAGTACTCTGCTTGTTGAAAAATCGGGGGCCGGCTCAACATCAAGCAATCCTCCCTGATTTCGGTTGTCAACGGCAGGAAATCCGGTTACGGGATTTCCGATTGTGCCGTCAGCAGTTGCAATACGCAATGTTCCGGCTTTTTCGGTAATAACCATTCTGCCATCGG
Source organism: uncultured Mariniphaga sp. (assembly GCA_964643695.1). Lineage (GTDB taxonomy): Bacteria > Bacteroidota > Bacteroidia > Bacteroidales > Prolixibacteraceae > Mariniphaga. The sequence goes on from CAZXTX010000019.1 coordinate 11,477, forward strand.
GAATGAATTTTACCGACCACGGACTTGAAAGCCCCTTTGCCACTACTTTAACTTCATATGATGTTTCTGTTTTTGTTCCGGCAATTCGTGTTTGTCCTTCAAATGCCGGCTTATAGTCAGAATTTGCTTTTTTAGTTTCTACCGGTGCAAGAGTACCGGGCTGCGGATCATTATTTTCCGGCGGTTTCGGATCGCTTTCATTAATCTTTTTACTGTTTTCCTCACATGATGCCGACAGGAAAAGCAGAAAAAGAAAAAGTACAGATGTAATTTTCAAAAGTTTCATCTTTTTAATTTTAATATTTGATTGTGAACAATTTGTTTCAGCCTGTTATGCATTTTTTAATAAAATAGCAAAGAACATATACAACAAAAACATGTAACAATTTACTTTGTAAATTAGTTTAAACTCAGATTGTTAAACATCAGCTTTTTATCAGCTGTAATATTTGAAATTGAGAAAAATTTTGGCGGTAAACAATAAAGAAAGAAATAAAAATACTTTTTGTGATGAATTGTTCCGGAAGATGAATATCAATACTGAATACTGGTAAAAAATCAAATGACAGTTATAAATTCACCGTTCATATTCCGGTTTAAAATCTCGGTATTCAGCTTCAATTTCATCAAGTATTTCCATTGTATCACTGTATGTTTCAGCCCTGAGAAGTTTGATTTTAAGCTCTCTGAAGTTTGGCAGTCCGGGAAAATATGCGGCAAAATGACGCCTTGTCATCAGAATTGCCGATCGTTCATTTTCTTTCCATTCAATATTCTGTTTCAGCTGTTTTCTTACTATTTCTGTAATTTCGGCAACTGTGGGTGATGCAAGTTCGGTTCCGGTTTGCAAATAATGCTTTATTTCTCTGAAAATCCATGGCCTGCCAATCGACGGACGACCAATCATAAGTGCATCCACGCCGGTTTGTTTGAGCAGCATTCCGGCTTTTTTGGCACCTGTAACATCTCCGTTTCCTATAATCGGAATTTTAATTTCGGGATGATGCTTTACCTCACCAATCAAAGTCCAGTCGGCAACACCCGAATAGATTTGCTCACGTGTACGGCCGTGAACAGCCAGTGCCGCAATTCCGGCATCCTGAAGGCGCAATGCCGCCTCAACAACGGGCTTGTTACTATTATCCCAGCCCAAGCGGGTTTTTGCGGTAACAGGAACTTTAACCGCCTTAACAATTCCGGCAGCTATCTCCTGCATCTTAGGTAAATCCAGCAGCAAGGCAGCACCGGCACCGTGCCTGATAATTTTTTTTACAGGACAGCCAAAATTGATATCTATAAAATCGGGCTGAAGTTCTTCGGCAATCTGTGCAGCACGAATCATCGAATCGGTATTGTGCCCGTAAATCTGAATTGCAGCTGGCCTTTCATAATCGTAAAGAACCATTTTGTCCATGGATTTTTTTACATCACGAACCAAGGCTTCCGATGATATGAATTCTGTATAGACTACATCTGCACCAAAGTTTTTACACATAAAACGGAACGATTTGTATGTAACATCTTCCATTGGTGCCAGAAACAGCGGAATGCCGTCCAATATTAGATTTCCGATTTTCATTCAGTCTGCAAATTTAAGAAAAGATAAGTTTTGGAGTCTGTTTAAAATTTCAGTTACATAAAGATTTTATTCCCCAAAACCGCTTAAAAGAGCTAAAAAAGGCAGCCCGTGCTGAGCTGCCGAAGTATCTTTTACTGATTAAACTTTGAATATGTAATTATCAGTTTAATCCCGGTTTTGCTGTTACTGCCTTTAAGCACCACTCTTTTCGCCTCACTGTTTTTTACTGCAGTACTTAAAAAGAAACCGTGATTATCTACTTTCCCTTCAATAATCTGTTGCAGATGCTGTGCAATATTAAACCTGTAAGTATAATCTGAACGAAGAGTTCCGCCATAATATGAAGGATAAAATGAATAATCGGCAGGCAGCAGTTCTTTGCCGTCTTTATCTATCATAGTAAAGAGCAGTTGTGCCGGAGGCGGATATTTTTTAATATCTGATGCAATTGTATCAATCTGAAACACCAGTTCAGCTTTGTTAATTCCGATATTCAGCGAGTCTTTCCATGATTCAAGATTTTCAATATTAATTTTTGATTTTAATCCGCCGGTTGCCTGAATATAAATCAGTGAATCTTCGCCTGTTTCCACATTCAGGTTTGCTTCGAAAGAAGTTCCGGCATAATCATGTTTTATTGAATTTACACGCGCACTTAATTCGGTTATTACATAAGAATTTATCATTAATGTATCAGGTTTTTCTTTTGCCTGATTTTCATCGTTATCATAATAAACAACAAGTGCCGAACCGGGAAATGATTCGTCTGATGCAGCTTCAAGCGTAAGAATTGTGCCGCCCGGCGAATTAATTTCTTCCGATTCGATATAAAGTCCTTTAAAAAAATCCAGAAACATGTCATTGTTAAGTACCTGCAATGAATCTACCGTTGCCAGTTTTACCCCCAGCGATTTATCCAGTTTAACTGAAATCAGCTTATAAAGTGTATCATTTAAAATATTTGGCAAATAATCTGTTTCACCGATTAAATTTGATGATGCCATACTTTTTAGATCAACATCCTGATAATAAGGATAATCATAGGAACCGCCGGTTTTTTCATTTATGGTATCGGAAATAATTGGTTCCATCAGTTCATATATTCTGAATTTCTGGGTTGTAATTGTGTCTCCGTATCTGAGTCTGTAGTACAGGTAAAGTTTTACCGAATCAACAACCGGATTGGTTCCATAATTATTGTAACCCTGCATTCTGAACTGGGTTGCAAAATTGATGGTGGTTTTTCCGAATACCGGATCATAAAAACTGCCTAAAAGACTTTTTGCAGCTTTATCGGTACGGATGGGTCCTTCAGAAAATGTGTATGATGAAATACTGTTTTTTTCAACCAAATTTCTTACCTCAATCAAATCTGCATTGGGCAGCAGTTCCATTCCAAGTTCATTCGCTTCGTTACAGCTAATAAAAAAATAGATTGCAGCCAATAGTCCCAATACCGGGAACAATAATTTTGATGCTTTGTATCTCACTATATTCCTGTTTTAAATTATAGTTTTTCTGTTTGCTGAAAAATAAAGTACAAACGTATAAAAAAATAGCTGAGGGAGCAGGATTATTGAATTGAAATTTAACTATTTTGAGAAAAATTCAGAATTATTTGCAATTGTCTGTTACCATATTGTCTGGTAGAACTTATCGTATGCATCAATATATGTTTCTTTGGATTGAAAATCCAAAAATGATTTACCCGACTGAACAGCATAATCTTTTAATTCGGAATTAACCTTTTCTGTTCCCTGAATAATGGCATCAGAATAATCGACTGCCAGTTTACCCAGATTCAGATAGTCCGGATTTTTAAGCAGCTTAACATCATCAGGCACCATTCCGTCCATAAGCACCTTGCTTTTAATATCGGGATTAAGAGTCTTCTTAAACTCATCATTATAAAGCGAATAAACTACTTTTGAATCTACAAAAAGAGGGTCGTTATAGTAATATTTTTTAATGAAAAGCGGTACTAAAGAAGTCATCCAGCCATGGCAGTGAATTAAATCGGGTGCCCAGCGAAGTTTTATTACCGTTTCGAGAACACCACGTGCAAAAAACAGAATTCGCTCATCATTATCTTCAAATTCTTCTCCCTTTGAATTGGCAATCACCTGTTTTCTGTGAAAATAGTCTTCATTATCAATAAAATACACCTGCATCCGTGCAGACTGGATTGATGCAACTTTTATAATGAGCGGCCGGTCGGTATCGTCAATTACAAGGTTCATCCCGGAAAGACGGATAACTTCATGTAACTGGTTCCTGCGTTCATTAACACATCCGTAACGTGGCATAAACGTTCGGATTTCCCTGCCTTTTTCCTGTACTCCCTGAGGTAAATAACGTGAAATTTCAGACATTTCACTTTCAGGCAAATAAGGAGTAATTTCTTGAGAAATATAGAGAATTTTTTTCTTTTCCATTTAGCTGAATAAGCCTTTTAAAAATAAAACGCAAAGATAGTAAAAATATAACTAAAATTCAATTACCCCATTTCCAAAGTGTTAAGTCTCCAAATATTAAGAGACATATTAAAAAACAGGGCAGAAATTTTTATTTATTTTGCAATCGAAAATTACATAAAATGATTTTAGTTAAAACAAAAAGTGAACTTGATTACAATCTGGCACCTTTGAGAGAAACTCAGAGTGTTGGTTTTGTGCCAACTATGGGAGCTTTGCATAAGGGCCATATTTCACTAATAAATCGTTCGGTTGAAGAAAACTCCGTTACTGTGGCAAGTGTTTTTGTGAATCCGACTCAGTTTAACGACCCCGATGATTTAAAGCGATATCCAAGAAATTTAAAAGAAGATTTAAAATTGCTTGAAGCTGCCGGCTGCGATGTGGTTTTTGCACCGGATTCAAAAGAGATGTATCCCGAACCTGATACCAGAGTTTTTGATTTCGGACATATCGACAAGGTTATGGAAGGCAAACACCGGCCGGGCCACTTTAATGGTGTGGCACAGGTTGTAAGCAAACTTTTTGAGATTGTGAAACCCGACAGGGCATATTTCGGGCTGAAGGATTTTCAACAGTTGGCAGTAATTAACAAACTTACGGAAATGCTGAATTTACCGGTTGAAATTGTTCCCTGTCCCATTATCAGGGAAGAGAGCGGACTGGCTATGAGCTCGCGTAACAGCCTGCTGACAGACGAAGAAAGAGAGAATGCATCACTGATATATAAAACACTTTTAAACGCAAAAAACCTCGCAGGCAAAAAATCCGTAAAGGAACTTGAAGGCCGGGTTATTGAAACCGTCAACAAAAACAGGTTTTTGAATGTTGAATATTTTAAAATAGTTAATTTTGAAAATCTGCTGCCTGTAGAAAATTGGGACGAGCCGGTAAAGAAAATCGGATGTATAGCCGTTTTTTGCGGTAAAGTCCGGTTAATTGACAATATTGTTTTTAACTGAAAAGAATAAATTCATGAATATAGAAATCTGTAAATCAAAAATTCATAAAGTCACGGTTACTGAAGCCAACCTCAATTATGTGGGCAGCATTACCATTGATCAGGATTTGATAGATGCTGCAAATCTTATTGAAAATGAGAAGGTGCATGTACTCGACATCAACAATGGTGAGCGGCTTGAAACATATGTCATAAAAGGTGAACGCGGTTCAGGAGTAATTTGTATCAACGGCGCCGCCGCACGTAAAATTGCCGTGGGCGATGTGGTAATCATTATCTCTTACGCCTCAATGGATTTTGAAGAGGCAAAAAGTTTTAAGCCGTCAATTATTTTTCCCGATACTGCTACAAATAAACTTGTTTAAAACTCAGACAAACTTTTCTCTTTTTTGCAGATTATAAAGTCCGAAAAGAATAAAAACAATCATGCCGGCAGCAAGAAAAATCCGGTTTTTAACTATCAGCCCCTGCCATATAAATTCATTGAAATTGGATGGAATCTGAAACGGGTTCAAAAATACATTCCACTGGGTACGTTCAATTGAATCCCGAAGAATGATCAATGCCACTCCGATAAGTACCATCACAACGGCAGTTCCGTTGCCGTTTCTTATAACAGTTGAAAACATAAAGGCCATTGACCCCATAAATACAATGGGATACATAAGCTGATAAGACATTTCAACAATATTGACCTTATAAAGAAGTGCCGATGCAACTGACGAAAAAAGCAGGGTAATCAGAAAAATTAAAACATAAATCATCAGCAGCCTGACAAGCCAGACTTTGTACCTGTAGTTGGGAATTCCAAAAAGTATTTCAAGAATTCTGGAGTCGTCATCGTTTTGAATTCCAAATACCGACGGATAAAAAATCAGCAGGACTCCCGGAAAAATCAACAGATTATATACCGTTCCGTCAGTCAGCGGCTGTCCGGTCCACACTGTTTGAATTGAAAAAAACAGAAAAAAACCAAAAGAGGCCAAAACAAACCATATAAACTTTCCGGCAAAAATAATTTTCAGATTATACCGAATCATTTTTACCGTATTTCTATAACTGTTTTTTATATGAAATTTTTGTTCCATTATTTACACATTTTTTACAAAGTCTTTAAGCAGACATAAATATGCATCTTCCAGCAACGGTGTAACGTGAATTGCATCATCCGAAGGTTTGTCCTGAGAAAGTACCCGCATTTTTATATTTTCTCCCTCGCGCATGTGGTGAACAACCAGCTGTTTGTTTGCAAAGCTGTCAAATTCTTTTGCCGGAATTGTCATTTGCCATACAAAGCCCTGTCCCATTTTTGCCATGTCGGCAGGTGTTCCGAAATATTTCAGGTCACCACGGTTAATAACTGCCACCTGATTGCATGAGCTTGAAATATCTTCAATTATATGGGTTGAAAAAATTACAATCCTTTCGCGGCTCAGCTCTGCCAAAAGGTTCCTGAAACGGATTCTCTCACGCGGGTCGAGGCCGGCGGTCGGTTCGTCCACAACAAGAATACGCGGCAGGTTCAGTAAAATCTGTGCAATACCGATACGCTGTTTCATACCGCCCGAGAAGGAGCCTATTTTGTCATCTTTCCGTTCATACATTCTGACACTTTTCAGCACATATTCAAGGCGCTCCTTTCGTGTTTCCCCGTCTTTAATACCTTTTAAAATAGCCTGATAATCTAAAAATTCCCATGCCGACATGTTTTCATAAGTACCGAAAGCCTGCGGCAGATAACCGATAAGCCCCTGCAGTTCTTCACGGTGCTTCTGGGTATCCAGTCCGTTAATCCATATCTTTCCGTAGCTCTGTTCAAGAATTCCGCAAATTATCCGCATCATGGTTGATTTACCTGCACCGTTGGGCCCCAAAAGGCCGAACATACCGGTCTTTATTTCAAGCGACACGCCATTGAGTGCCCTGAACGGAACTTTACGTTTTCCTATAACGGGAATCTGGCGTACCATTGTAAAATACCAGCGGCGAAGTTTTCCGAACCTGCCCTCGATTCGGGCTATATTTAATGATTTATTGTGTACATATTCACCCGAGCTGTAAATAACCAAAAGTAAAGTCCATATAATTCCTACAAAAATCACCATTCCGGTATTACTCCATCTCCGTGCAAAAATGAACAGGAACAGTGCCGGAACTCCCCAGAATATCAGATTTTTAACAATTTTGTTAATTTTCGGATAAAGCGGTTTTGGCCTTTTCTCATACAGATTGTTCATAACCTGTGCAAACGGTACATAAAGCAAAAACAGATAAAAATAGATGAAATGTGACACTACCCACATCCAGAAACTGGAAGAGAGATAAAAGAATGTAAAATAAACCAAAAATCCAAACAGCGGAACCTGCCATATTAAATCATAAAAATCATGCAACGATTTATAATCCTTTAGCAATCCTGCACGTTCCCTTATTTTAATTCCCGATTTCCATTCGCGCACAAAACGGGTATCCCGGTCATATATTTTTACAAGATTCCGGATAACTATATTAATTTTTTCCTTTTCGTTTACAACTCCTGAACTGGCTTTTCTCAGGCTGGTCATAACAAATGCCGTAACCCCCGGAATCAGTATAGTAATAAGCATCAGACCGAGAAGTTTCCAAATAAAAGTATCAACCCTGAAGTAGATATATAAAACGGCAATCACAAAAATAACCAACTGCAAAAGTTTTATGCCCCAATGAAGTGATTTGAGCCAGTTAACCGCATTTTCCATTCCGAAATAGAGGGTGGGAAT